>NZ_CP150202.1:0-117500 GCF_037969495.1 Lysinibacillus sp. FSL P2-0066
TTGGAACATTTAGAAGAACTATGGAACAATGTCCTGGCTCAAGTTGAACAAAAAATTTCTAAACCAAGCTTCGAAACGTGGCTAAAGTCTACAAAGCTACTATCTTACAATGGTAGTGGCTCCACTGTGACAATTGCTGCACCCAATTCGTTTGCTCGAGACTGGCTTGAAAATCATTATATTCATTTGATTACAGGTATATTAACGGAGCTAACAGGCGAAGACTTGCTTATTAAATTTGTTGTTCAAAAAAACCAGGATTCGGACGATTTTGATTTGCCAGCGCCGATTATCCAAGCAAAAAATAATGAACATCATGATATTTCACCAGGTATGTTAAACCCGAAATATACTTTTGATACGTTTGTTATTGGCTCTGGTAACCGCTTTGCACATGCAGCTTCGCTAGCTGTAGCTGAAGCACCTGCGAAGGCATATAATCCCTTCTTTATTTATGGGGGAGTAGGGCTAGGTAAAACGCACTTAATGCACGCCATTGGTCATTATGTATTAGAGCATAATCCTAATGCTAAAGTGGTGTACTTATCATCCGAGAAATTTACAAATGAATTTATTAACTCAATTCGTGATAACAAAGCACTTGATTTTCGCAATAAATACCGCAATGTGGATGTACTGCTAATTGATGATATTCAATTCCTTGCTGGAAAAGAATCAACTCAAGAAGAATTTTTCCATACTTTTAATACTCTACATGAAGAATCAAAACAAATTGTTATATCAAGTGACCGACCTCCAAAAGAGATTCCAACTTTAGAAGATCGGCTCCGCTCACGTTTCGAATGGGGGTTAATAACTGATATTGCGCCACCCGATTTGGAAACTCGTATCGCTATTTTGCGTAAAAAAGCAAAAGCAGACGGTCTAGAGGTACCAAATGAAGTAATGCTTTATATTGCGAACCAGATTGACTCCAATATTAGGGAGCTTGAAGGTGCGCTTATTCGCGTCGTTGCCTACTCATCACTTGTAAACAAGGATATTACAGCGACATTAGCTGCCGAGGCATTGAAGGATATCATCCCAAATTCAAAGCCGCGAACAGTGACAATATTAGACATTCAAAATGCAGTTGGGGAACATTTTAGTATACGTTTGGAAGATTTCGCTGCCAAAAAACGTACTAAATTAATAGCTTTTCCGCGTCAAATCGCTATGTACTTATCACGCGAATTGACAGATTTTTCGCTGCCGAAAATTGGCGAAGAATTTGGTGGTCGCGACCATACGACTGTCATCCATGCACACGAAAAAATTTCTTCTATGTTGAAAAATGACGCTCAACTTCAACAAGATGTTAAACAAATTCGTAGTATGCTAGGCAAGTAATTGCTGTGGACAAACTAACGATTTAAACACAAACTTATACACAGTCTATCTACATGTGGATAGACTGATTTTATTCATAAAAATATACTTATCCACAAATCCACAGGGCCTATTACTATATCTTTTTATTTTATATAAATAAATAATATAAATATGTGAGGGAAAACGAATGAAATTTGATATTTTACGTGACCGTTTATTAGAGGGTTTAAATGATGTCATGAAAGCAGTAAGTTCAAAAACAACTATTCCGATTTTAACAGGGATTAAAATTGACGTAACAGAAGAAGGTATCCGCTTAACAGGTAGTGATGCTGATATAACAATTCAAACATTTATTCCAGTAGAAGAAGATGGGCAACAAATTATTCACATTACAGAAACAGGTTCAATTGTTGTACAAGCACGTATGTTTAATGAAATCGTACGTAAATTACCAACAAACGATGTTGAAATCCAAGTAACACCTGGTTTCCAAACACATATTCGTTCAGGAAAATCAGAATTCCATTTAATTGGCTCAGATGCAGCAGAATATCCTTTATTACCAGAGCTTACAGAAGATCAAAAATTTACTATTCCAGCTGATCTCTTAAAAACAATTATTCGTGAAACTGTATTTGCTGTTGCTACTTCAGAAAGTAGACCCGTGTTGACAGGTGTAAACTGGCAGATCAAAAATGAAACGTTAATCTGTGTTGCAACAGATAGTCATCGTTTAGCTAGACGTAAAGTGCAACTGGAAAATTTACCAGAAGTTGAACATAGTGTAGTTATTCCTGGGAAAAGTTTAAATGAATTAAATAAAGTATTAGAGGATTCTACAAACCTTGTACAAATCGTTATTACAAGTCAGCAAGTATTATTTAAAACTGGTGATGTATTATTCTTCTCTCGCTTACTGGAAGGAAATTATCCTGACACAACTCGTTTAATTCCTGAAGAATATCAAACAAATGTAACGATTAACGGAAAATCTTTATTACAAGCTATTGACCGTGCCTCACTTGTTGCAAGAGGAGATCGAAATAATGTTGTACGTTTTGAAATTTTAGATAACCAGGCAGTTGAAGTTTCTTCTAATTCTCCTGAAATCGGTAAAGTACAAGAAGAAATTCCTGTGGAAGCATTAGAAGGGGAAGGTTTGAAAATCTCATTCAGTGCAAAATATATGATGGAAGCATTAAAAGCAATTGATGGACAAGATGTAGTTATTCAATTTACTGGGGCAATGAGACCGTTTATTTTACGTTCCGTTCATGATGATGCTATTTTACAATTAATTTTACCTGTACGAACTTACTAAAGAACATAAGATCTGTTAAGATAGTCGCTCATAGTGACTATCTTTTTTTACTTATGGCGTAATTTTAGGTATGATAGAGAGATAGACAGTCTGTATTCGGAGGGGAACACACTATGCAGGACATTAAAATTGATGAGGAGTTCATCACGTTAGGGCAGCTCTTAAAAATTACGGATGCCATTAGTTCAGGTGGAATGGCCAAGTGGTTTTTACAAGAACATGCTGTATATGTAAATGGAGAAATAGACGATCGTCGAGGTCGGAAATTACGTAACGGAGATGTTGTAAATATTCCTGGATGTGGTCGTTTTCAAATCATAGGACCAGCTGGACAATAAATTATGTATATTGAGCAAATAAAACTTACAAATTACCGTAACTATGATGCCTTAGCTATAAACTTCTCTCCAAAAATTAATGTTTTCATTGGTGAAAATGCACAAGGAAAAACAAATGTTATGGAGTCCATCTATGTTTTAGCAATGGCTAAGTCCCATCGCACAACGAACGATAAAGAATTGATACGTTGGGATTCAGACTATGGTAAAATAGAAGGGGCCGTTAAAAAAAGGCACGGTATTTTACCGATCGAACTTACGATTACAAAGAAAGGTAAGAAGGGCAAGATAAATCATATAGAGCAAAGTCGCCTTAGTCATTATATTGGTCAAATGAATGTCGTTATGTTTGCACCAGAGGATTTGAATGTTGTAAAGGGAAGTCCGCAAATACGCCGACGTTTTATTGATATGGAGATTGGGCAAATTTCGCCTGTCTATTTACATGATTTATTAACCTTTCAAAAAGTTTTAAAACAACGTAATCATTTTTTAAAAATGAACCAAGGCAAGTCCTTGTCAAATGATGTGATGTATGAGGTCTACAATGAACAATATATTCACGCTGCTACCCAAATTATTCGTAAAAGATTTCAATTTATGGATTTATTGCAGGAGTGGGCGGAACCCATACACGCAGGGATATCGCAAGGTAAGGAAACACTGGTTATAAAATATCGTACGGTAGCTGGTATAGAAAAAGAACACTCTACTAGTGAAATTGAAAATACTTTACATCAAAAATTAATAGAAGCGAGAGAACGTGAATTTGATAGGGGAGTGACACTAGTTGGTCCACACCGTGATGATTTACAGTTTTTAGTAAATGGCTATGATGTCCAAACTTATGGTTCACAAGGGCAACAGCGAACTACTGCATTGTCTTTAAAGCTTGCTGAAATTGAATTAATTAAACAAGAAACAAATGAAACACCCATACTACTTTTAGATGATGTTTTATCGGAACTCGATGATTATCGCCAATCGCATTTATTAAATACCATTCAAGGTGAAGTCCAAACCTTTGTTACAACCACAAGTGTGGAAGGAATTCACCATGAAACGATGGAACAGGCTCAACTGTTTCACGTGAAACAAGGTGCGATTGAAAGAAGTTAGCCAGGGTAGTTTTTTAGATTACAAAAAGAATGGTAATAGTCAGCTCGGTTGACTGTTCATTCATTTACACACAATGATGTTATGAAGGAGTAGATGAAAGCCGTGGCTATAGAGAACGAAGGTTTACAAAACCAAGCTTATGAGGCCGATCAGATACAGGTATTAGAGGGTTTAGAAGCAGTACGTAAAAGACCAGGGATGTATATCGGTTCAACTAGCTCTAAAGGGCTTCACCATTTAGTATGGGAAATTGTTGATAATAGTATCGATGAAGCACTTGCAGGATTTTGTACAGATATAAAAGTAACAATTGAAAAAGAAAACTGGATCCGTGTAGAAGATAACGGTCGTGGTATTCCGGTTAGTATTCAAGAAAAAATGGGTAAGCCAGCAGTTGAAGTTATTATGACTGTTTTACATGCTGGTGGTAAATTTGGCGGTGGAGGCTATAAAGTTTCGGGTGGTCTCCATGGAGTTGGGGCATCAGTGGTAAATGCACTATCTGTTGAAACAATTGTCCAAGTTCATCGTGAAGGTCATATCCATGAAATAAAATTTGAACGTGGAAGAACAGTTCAAGAGTTAACAGTTATCGGTGAAACAGATCACAATGGTACAACAACACGTTTTAAAGCTGATCCAGAAATATTTAAAGAAACAACTGTTTATGAATATGATATTTTAGCTCATCGTATTAGAGAATTGGCTTATTTAAATCGTGGTATTAAGATTACGATTGCTGATGAACGTGAAGATGAGATTCGTTCAACTACATACCACTATGAAGGTGGTATTCGTTCCTATGTGGAGCATTTAAACCAATCTAAAGAGCCAATCCATGATCCAATTGATGTTCTTGGAGAGAAGGATGGCATCACAGTAGAAATTGCCATGCAATATAATGCTGGATTCTCTTCTAATATTTTCTCATTTGCTAATAACATTAATACGTATGAGGGCGGTACACATGAGTCTGGTTTTAAAACAGCCCTTACACGCGTTATTAATGACTATGCACGAAAAAGTGGATTACTAAAAGAATCTGACGCTAATCTTACAGGTGAGGATGTTCGAGAAGGGTTAACAGCTATAGTTTCCGTTAAACATCCAGATCCGCAATTTGAAGGACAAACAAAAACAAAGTTAGGGAACTCAGAAGTAAGTCAAATTACCAATTCATTATTCTCAGATGGCTTTGAACGTTTTATGTTAGAAAATCCAACGGTTGCTCGTAAGGTTGTAGAAAAAGGTTTAATGGCGGCCCGTGCGCGTGTAGCTGCGAAAAAGGCACGTGAATTTACTCGTCGTAAAAATGCCCTCGAAGTATCTAGCTTACCGGGTAAATTAGCTGATTGTTCTTCTACTAACCCAGCTGATTGTGAAATTTATATTGTTGAGGGTGATTCTGCCGGCGGTTCCGCTAAATCTGGGCGTGATCGTCACTTCCAAGCAATTTTGCCTTTACGTGGTAAGATTCTTAACGTTGAGAAAGCTCGACTAGATAAAATTTTATCGAATGCGGAAATCCGTGCGATGATTACAGCATTCGGCACTGGTATTGGTGAGGAGTTTAATTTAGAAAAAGCTCGTTATCATAAAATCATTATTATGACAGATGCCGATGTCGATGGAGCGCATATTCGTACATTACTTTTAACATTCTTCTTCCGTTTCCTTCGACCACTTATAGAAGCAGGCTATATTTATATTGCACAGCCACCACTTTATCAAGTGAAACAAGGTAAACATATTGAATACTGCTATGATGAAGAGACATTAAAAGCAATTTTAGAAAGACTACCAAAAATGCCAAAACCAAATGTGCAGCGTTATAAAGGTCTTGGTGAAATGAACGCTGAGCAGCTTTGGGAAACAACAATGGATCCTGAGTACCGCACATTATTACAAGTAGAATTAGATGATGCAATTAAGGCAAACCAAGCATTTGAACGTTTAATGGGCGATGAAGTTGAACCTCGTCGTCAATTTATTGAGGAAAATGCCGTATACGCTAATTTAGATATCTAATTTTTCTTGAGAGGAGGTCTACACTTTGTCAGAACAAGAACGCTCCGGTGTTAAAGGAGTTAATATAACAGAAGAAATTGAAACATCCTTTCTTGATTATGCAATGAGTGTAATTGTGTCACGTGCATTACCTGATGTACGTGATGGATTAAAACCAGTTCATCGTCGTATATTATATGGGATGCAGGAATTAGGGAATACAGCAGATAAAGCCTACAAAAAATCAGCACGTATCGTTGGGGATGTAATGGGTAAGTACCATCCACATGGTGACTCTTCCATCTATGATGCAATGGTACGTATGGCACAAGATTTCAGCTATCGCTACATGCTTGTTGATGGTCATGGAAACTTCGGCTCCGTTGATGGTGATGGCGCAGCAGCCATGCGTTATACAGAATCACGTATGTCTAAAATAGCAATGGAAATGCTCCGTGATATTAATAAAGATACAATTGACTATACAGATAACTATGATGGATCAGAAAAAGAACCAATTGTATTACCAAGTCGTTATCCAAACCTATTAGTGAATGGTGCTGCAGGGATTGCAGTAGGTATGGCAACAAATATTCCCCCACATCAATTGGGCGAAACAATTGATGCTGTTATAGCACTTTCTGAAAATCCTGCAATTACAACTGAGGAGCTAATGGAAATTATCCCTGGCCCAGATTTTCCTACTGGAGGATTAATTTTAGGACGTAGTGGTATTCGTAGAGCCTATGAAACAGGTCGAGGTTCCATTATTATTCGTGCAAAAGTAGAAATTGAGCAAAAGGCAAATGGTAAGGAAACTATTCTTATCCATGAATTGCCTTACCAAGTGAATAAGGCAAAGCTCATTGAAAAAATTGCAGAACTTGTACGTGATAAAAAAATAGATGGTATCACAAACTTACGTGATGAATCAGACCGTCGTGGTATGCGTGTAGTAATTGAAGTTCGTAAAGATGCAAATGCTAATGTCGTACTAAATAATTTATATAAACAAACGGCTATGCAATCGAGCTTCGGCATTAATATGCTGTCTTTAGTAAATGGTCAGCCTAAAGTATTAGGCTTAAAGGAAATGTTATACCATTATCTAGAACACCAAAAAGTAATTATTCGTCGTCGTACAGAGTTCGATCTTCGAAAAGCTGAAGACCGCGCTCATATTTTAGAGGGCTTACGAATTGCACTCGATCATATTGATGAAATAATTGCTATTATTCGTGGTTCACGTAGTGGTGAAGAAGCGAAGCCTCAATTGATGGAACGCTTTAACTTATCTGAGCGTCAGGCTCAAGCTATTTTAGATATGCGCCTCGTTCGATTAAGTGGCTTAGAGCGTGAAAAAATTGAAGCAGAATATCAAGAGCTTCAAGTTCTAATAGCTGAATTAAAGGCAATTTTGGCAGATGAAGAGAAAATTGTTGATATTATTCGTACTGAAATCTTAGAATTGAAGGAACGTTTTAATGATACACGCCGTACTGAGATTACATCAGGTGGTATTGAAATGATTGAGGATGAGGATTTAATCCCTGTTGAAAACTCAGTTGTTACTTTAACGCATAATGGCTATATCAAACGTTTAGCTGCGAATACATATCGTAGTCAAAAGCGTGGTGGTCGTGGTGTACAAGGAATGGGTACAAATGAAGACGACTTTGTAGAGCATCTAATGAATACTTCTACCCACGATACAATTTTATTCTTCACGTCTAAAGGTAAAGTATTTAGAGCAAAAGGATATGAAATTCCTGAGTTCGGTCGTACTGCTAAAGGGTTACCAATCGTAAACTTGCTCAATATAGAAAAAGGCGAAAAAGTAACAGCTATGATTCGTGTTGCGTCGTTTGATGAAGATGCTTACTTTATCTTTACCACAAAAACAGGTATTACAAAACGTACCCCTGTTTCACAATTTGCTAACATCCGAACAAATGGTTTAATCGCAATCAGCTTGAGAGAAGACGATGATCTTATTTCTGTACGTCTTACAGATGGAGAGAAACAAGTGATTATTGGTACACGTGATGGTATGCTCGTTCGTTTCCAAGAAGACGACATTCGATCTATGGGCCGTACAGCCGGTGGTGTTCGAGGCATTAAGCTACGTGATGGGGACGAAGTTGTTGGTATGGAGATTGTTGAGCCAGGACAAGAAATTTTAGTAGTAACTGAAAAAGGTTACGGTAAACGTACTTCTGAAGAGGACTATCGTTTACAAAGTCGTGGTGGAGTAGGACTGAAAACGATCCAGATTACAGATAAGAATGGTCCAATGGTGGCTGTAAAAACTGTCGATGGTTCTGAGGATCTAATGCTTATAACTATTAATGGAATGCTTATCCGTATGGATGTGAATGATATTTCATTAATTGGGCGCAGTACGCAAGGTGTACGTTTAATTCGACTAGGAGATGACGAATTAGTTGCAACTGTAGCTAAAGTGGAAAAAGCAGAAGAGTCTTTAGAAGACGAAGAGGAAGTCGAAGAATAATTTAATCCGATGATGACATTCTTGAATGTCGTCATCGGTTTTTTTACGTAAATAATGAAAAATAAGTAATTATTTTGAATTCCATGATAAAATAGAAATACCTTATTTTGAAGCAAGAAATAGTGGAGAGGTGTTCATCCGTGGAAACTATACATGTTCCAATTTCAGAGCTAGGTGTTGGCAAGGTAATTTCTGAAGATATATTTGCTAATACACAGTATCCGATTATTTTCAAAGATACAATGATTTCTTATGTACACTTGCAAGTTTTTCATGCATTTAATATTTTCAACGTCCCTGTTTACAAAAGTGAAAATGATATTCGTGTAGAAAAGAATGAGAGCGATGTCGAAGTTACAATAGAAGAAATTCCGACTTTTAGGAAAATCTATAATCATTCTGTTGAACAGTTTAAAAAAGAATTTAAAAACTGGGAAGCGGGAGCAAAGGTAGATATTGCAAAGGCCAGAACAATTATTTTACCTTTAGTAGAGTTGGTGTTAGAAGATCGTACTATTATTTTTGATTTAAATGAGTATTCAAATCCAAAAGACTATCTATATCATCATTGTGTAGCAACTGGTTTGATTGCCTCAGTTATTGCTCAAAAACTTGGCTATGATAGAGGGACTACTATTCAAGTAGCCATCGGTGGTTTATTAGCTGATTGTGGTATGGCTAAAGTACATCCTCGTATCAGGGATAAGAAGACACCATTAACAGAGCAAGAATATGATGAGATTTATAAACATCCGATTTATAGCTACAATATGGTGAAAGATTTGACCATTTTAAAAGAAACGATGAAAGAAGCAATCTTCCAACATCATGAACGTTTAAATGGTAGTGGGTATCCGAAGAACGAAAAGATCGCCAATATTTCTATATTTGCACAAATCATTGCTGTTGCAGATGTTTTTCATGCTATGACATGTGAACGAGTATATAGAACGAAACAATCTTCATTTAAAGTGATAGAAATGATTAATGAATCTGAGTTTGGTAAATTTGATATTAAAGTAGTACGTGCATTAATTGATATTGTTGCAGATCTTCCGATAGGAACAATTGTAGAACTTTCTAATTTAGAACGTGGGGAAGTAATGTTTGTAAATAAATTTGCACCAACACGACCACTTATTAAATTAATTCATTCAGGGGAAATTTTTGATTTAGGGAAAAATCGCAGTTTCTATATTTCACGTATCATAACTAATTTATAGATAAAGGGGCAAACTATATTTATATGGTTTGCCTATTTTTAAACAGGTAAGAGATGTACTCTACGCAAAGTGCTACATTATGTTTTTATATATAGGTGACATTTTAATATTTTTTTAAGAAGCACTTCGCAATATTAAACACTTAAATAGTGAGATTTTAACCATAATTGTGTTTTGAAACATTTATAGATATTGTATTAAAATATTTTTAGAGAAAGTGTTGACTTTGTTTTAGAATCTTGATATTATAAATGAGTCGCCAAGAGGTGACAACGAAAATAAAGAACATGAACCTTGAAAACTGAACAAGCAAAACGTAATCAATAAAGTTTTTAGTAGCTAGCTTTGCTAGTGAACGAAACAAAATTTTGGACATCAAACATGATGCCAGCAAAACAATTTGAGCTAATCAAATTTCTTTTATGGAGAGTTTGATCCTGGCTCAGGACGAACGCTGGCGGCGTGCCTAATACATGCAAGTCGAGCGAACAGAGAAGGAGCTTGCTCCTTTGACGTTAGCGGCGGACGGGTGAGTAACACGTGGGCAACCTACCCTATAGTTTGGGATAACTCCGGGAAACCGGGGCTAATACCGAATAATCTCTTTTGCTTCATGGCAAGAGACTGAAAGACGGTTTCGGCTGTCGCTATAGGATGGGCCCGCGGCGCATTAGCTAGTTGGTGAGGTAACGGCTCACCAAGGCGACGATGCGTAGCCGACCTGAGAGGGTGATCGGCCACACTGGGACTGAGACACGGCCCAGACTCCTACGGGAGGCAGCAGTAGGGAATCTTCCACAATGGGCGAAAGCCTGATGGAGCAACGCCGCGTGAGTGAAGAAGGTTTTCGGATCGTAAAACTCTGTTGTAAGGGAAGAACAAGTACAGTAGTAACTGGCTGTACCTTGACGGTACCTTATTAGAAAGCCACGGCTAACTACGTGCCAGCAGCCGCGGTAATACGTAGGTGGCAAGCGTTGTCCGGAATTATTGGGCGTAAAGCGCGCGCAGGCGGTCCTTTAAGTCTGATGTGAAAGCCCACGGCTCAACCGTGGAGGGTCATTGGAAACTGGGGGACTTGAGTGCAGAAGAGGAAAGTGGAATTCCAAGTGTAGCGGTGAAATGCGTAGAGATTTGGAGGAACACCAGTGGCGAAGGCGACTTTCTGGTCTGTAACTGACGCTGAGGCGCGAAAGCGTGGGGAGCAAACAGGATTAGATACCCTGGTAGTCCACGCCGTAAACGATGAGTGCTAAGTGTTAGGGGGTTTCCGCCCCTTAGTGCTGCAGCTAACGCATTAAGCACTCCGCCTGGGGAGTACGGTCGCAAGACTGAAACTCAAAGGAATTGACGGGGGCCCGCACAAGCGGTGGAGCATGTGGTTTAATTCGAAGCAACGCGAAGAACCTTACCAGGTCTTGACATCCCGTTGACCACTGTAGAGATATAGTTTCCCCTTCGGGGGCAACGGTGACAGGTGGTGCATGGTTGTCGTCAGCTCGTGTCGTGAGATGTTGGGTTAAGTCCCGCAACGAGCGCAACCCTTGATCTTAGTTGCCATCATTTAGTTGGGCACTCTAAGGTGACTGCCGGTGACAAACCGGAGGAAGGTGGGGATGACGTCAAATCATCATGCCCCTTATGACCTGGGCTACACACGTGCTACAATGGACGATACAAACGGTTGCCAACTCGCGAGAGGGAGCTAATCCGATAAAGTCGTTCTCAGTTCGGATTGTAGGCTGCAACTCGCCTACATGAAGCCGGAATCGCTAGTAATCGCGGATCAGCATGCCGCGGTGAATACGTTCCCGGGCCTTGTACACACCGCCCGTCACACCACGAGAGTTTGTAACACCCGAAGTCGGTGAGGTAACCTTTTGGAGCCAGCCGCCGAAGGTGGGATAGATGATTGGGGTGAAGTCGTAACAAGGTAGCCGTATCGGAAGGTGCGGCTGGATCACCTCCTTTCTAAGGATTATTTCGGAATACAAACCTTGGGTTTGTAAGATTACGTTTTGCGTTCAGTTTTGAAGGTTTATGAAATCTAATAAAACTTCCAAGAGGGCCTATAGCTCAGCTGGTTAGAGCGCACGCCTGATAAGCGTGAGGTCGATGGTTCGAGTCCATTTAGGCCCACCATATATACCTCTTGGGGCCTTAGCTCAGCTGGGAGAGCGCCTGCCTTGCACGCAGGAGGTCAGCGGTTCGATCCCGCTAGGCTCCACCAATTTTTGTTCTTTGAAAACTGGATAAAACGACATTGAAATTGTAACAAACACATTTATTTTTTAAGTTTTTTTATAGGCTTAATAACTTGGTTAAGTTATTAAGGGCGCACGGCGAATGCCTTGGCACTAGGAGCCGAAGAAGGACGGCACTAACACCGATATGCTTCGGGGAGCTGTAAGTGAGCTTTGATCCGGAGATTTCCGAATGGGGGAACCCACTACGTTTAATCGCGTAGTATCTTGACGTGAATACATAGCGTCTTGAAGGCAGACCCAGGGAACTGAAACATCTAAGTACCTGGAGGAAGAGAAAGAAAAATCGATTCCCTGAGTAGCGGCGAGCGAAACGGGA
Organism: Lysinibacillus sp. FSL P2-0066; assembly: GCF_037969495.1. Lineage (NCBI taxonomy): Bacteria > Bacillati > Bacillota > Bacilli > Caryophanales > Bacillaceae > Lysinibacillus > Lysinibacillus sp. FSL P2-0066. The sequence continues at coordinate 12,439 of NZ_CP150202.1, forward strand.
AGAGCCCAAACCAAGAGGCTTGCCTCTTGGGGTTGTAGGACACTCTATACGGAGTTACAAAAGAGCGAGTTAGATGAAGCGACTTGGAAAGGTCCGCCAGAGCAGGTAAAAGCCCTGTAGTCGAAAGTTCGTTCTCTCCTGAGTGGATCCTGAGTACGGCGGAACACGTGAAATTCCGTCGGAATCCGGGAGGACCATCTCCCAAGGCTAAATACTACCTAGTGACCGATAGTGAACCAGTACCGTGAGGGAAAGGTGAAAAGCACCCCGGAAGGGGAGTGAAAGAGATCCTGAAACCGTGTGCCTACAAGTAGTTAGAGCCCGTTAATGGGTGATAGCGTGCCTTTTGTAGAATGAACCGGCGAGTTACGATTACGTGCAAGGTTAAGCTTTAGAAGGCGGAGCCGCAGCGAAAGCGAGTCTGAATAGGGCGAAATAGTACGTGGTCGTAGACCCGAAACCAGGTGATCTACCCATGTCCAGGGTGAAGGTGAGGTAACACTTACTGGAGGCCCGAACCCACGCACGTTGAAAAGTGCGGGGATGAGGTGTGGGTAGCGGAGAAATTCCAATCGAACTTGGAGATAGCTGGTTCTCTCCGAAATAGCTTTAGGGCTAGCCTCGTGATGAGAATACTGGAGGTAGAGCACTGTTTGGACTAGGGGGCCATCCCGGTTTACCGAATTCAGACAAACTCCGAATGCCAGATATTTATACACGGGAGTCAGACTGCGAGTGATAAGATCCGTAGTCAAAAGGGAAACAGCCCAGACCACCAGCTAAGGTCCCAAAGTAATCGTTAAGTGGAAAAGGATGTGGCGTTGCACAGACAACCAGGATGTTGGCTTAGAAGCAGCCATCATTTAAAGAGTGCGTAATAGCTCACTGGTCGAGTGACGCTGCGCCGAAAATGTATCGGGGCTAAACGATTCACCGAAGCTGTGGATTGACATCTACGATGTCAGTGGTAGGAGAGCGTTCTAAGTGCGTTGAAGTCAGACCGGAAGGACTGGTGGAGCGCTTAGAAGTGAGAATGCCGGTATGAGTAGCGAAAGACGGGTGAGAATCCCGTCCACCGTATGACTAAGGTTTCCTGAGGAAGGCTCGTCCGCTCAGGGTTAGTCGGGACCTAAGCCGAGGCCGATAGGCGTAGGCGATGGACAACAGGTTGATATTCCTGTACCACCTCCTCACCGTTTGAGAAATGGGGGGACGCAGTAGGATAGGGTAAGCGCGCCGTTGGTTGTGCGCGTCCAAGCAGTAAGGCGTGTGTGTAGGCAAATCCGCACACTGTAACGTTGAGCTGTGATGGCGAGTCCGTATGGACGAAGTTCCTGATTTCACACTGCCAAGAAAAGCCTCTATCGAGGTGAGAGGTGCCCGTACCGCAAACCGACACAGGTAGTCGAGGAGAGAATCCTAAGGTGTGCGAGAGAACTCTCGTTAAGGAACTCGGCAAAATGACCCCGTAACTTCGGGAGAAGGGGTGCTCTTGAGCGTGCAAGCGCATGAGAGCCGCAGTGAATAGGCCCAGGCGACTGTTTAGCAAAAACACAGGTCTCTGCAAAACCGTAAGGTGACGTATAGGGGCTGACGCCTGCCCGGTGCTGGAAGGTTAAGAGGAGTGGTTAGCGCAAGCGAAGCTGCGAATTGAAGCCCCAGTAAACGGCGGCCGTAACTATAACGGTCCTAAGGTAGCGAAATTCCTTGTCGGGTAAGTTCCGACCCGCACGAAAGGCGTAACGATCTGGGCACTGTCTCAACGAGAGACTCGGTGAAATTATAGTACCTGTGAAGATGCAGGTTACCCGCGACAGGACGGAAAGACCCCGTGGAGCTTTACTGTAGCCTGATATTGAATTTTGGTACAACTTGTACAGGATAGGTAGGAGCCAGAGATCTCGGAGCGCCAGCTTCGAAGGAGGCGTCGGTGGGATACTACCCTGGTTGTATTGAAATTCTAACCCATGCCCCTTAGCGGGGCAGGAGACAGTGTCAGGCGGACAGTTTGACTGGGGCGGTCGCCTCCTAAAAGGTAACGGAGGCGCCCAAAGGTTCCCTCAGAATGGTTGGAAATCATTCGTAGAGTGTAAAGGCACAAGGGAGCTTGACTGCGAGACCTACAAGTCGAGCAGGGTCGAAAGACGGGCTTAGTGATCCGGTGGTTCCGCATGGAAGGGCCATCGCTCAACGGATAAAAGCTACCCCGGGGATAACAGGCTTATCTCCCCCAAGAGTCCACATCGACGGGGAGGTTTGGCACCTCGATGTCGGCTCATCGCATCCTGGGGCTGTAGTCGGTCCCAAGGGTTGGGCTGTTCGCCCATTAAAGCGGTACGCGAGCTGGGTTCAGAACGTCGTGAGACAGTTCGGTCCCTATCCGTCGTGGGCGTAGGAAATTTGAGAGGAGCTGTCCTTAGTACGAGAGGACCGGGATGGACACACCGCTGGTGTACCAGTTGTCTTGCCAAAGGCATCGCTGGGTAGCTATGTGTGGACGGGATAAGTGCTGAAAGCATCTAAGCATGAAGCCCCCCTCAAGATGAGATTTCCCATTACGCAAGTAAGTAAGATCCCTCAAAGACGATGAGGTAGATAGGTTCGAGGTGGAAGTGTGGTGACACATGGAGCTGACGAATACTAATCGATCGAGGACTTAACCAATATGTTTGAAGCATTCAATGCACCGTTTATCCAGTTTTGAAAGAATAATTCTTTCAAATAAATAAATGTCTAGTGATGATGGCAAAGAGGTCACACCCGTTCCCATACCGAACACGGAAGTTAAGCTCTTTAGCGCCGATGGTAGTTGGGGGCTTCCCCCTGTGAGAGTAGGACGTCGCTAGGCAAACAAAACAGTCAGCTGTGTGCTGGCTGTTTTTTTATATTTATTGTAACCTTAGCACTATGTTGGAGGGCTTAGAAAGCTCTTAGCTAAGGCAATTAAAAAATAAGTCTTCAGTGAAAGAAAAAATTTAAAAGTTATGAAAACAACAACATTAGTGGATCATCTTCATATGTTGCATTCCGCAACTTTTATGACCAATTAAATATAGCAATCATCAATTGTAAAGTGGGGATACTGTATAAATACAGTTGATGAAAACAACAAAAAGATAAAATGAAAGAATAAATGAAACTAATCATAGAAGGCAGTAAACACAGATTAATTCTCCTCCAGCGCTTTATATCAATCACCAGTAGGCTTTATTAGACATAGTTAATAAATATAGGTAAGGGTTTTAATTTAAGCTCAATATTGTTGGGAAGCTTAAGAACTTTTATATTATAGTCAAAAATAGGTTCTACACTTTGCAACTGTTCGAATTATAAAAACTGGGATTATTGCTGCAACATACATTACCATTTAAGTAGCATTAGGGACTTCTTAAAATAGAAATTATCACCATGTTATCTTCATTTTTTTATAATCAGTACTTTCTCATATAGGGTACTGAAATCGAATTTTAGCTAGGCTCATCATTAAAATTTGCTGCTATGTACATAGGTATCGTCAATAAAGTAGAAATTTTAGTTCTATTCATCATTTTTCATCCTTATAATGTAAAGATTACATCAAAAAGGAGAGGAAATTTTGTGGATTGATGGCGTGTTTTCTGGTGGCGGTTTGAAGGGCTTTGCATTAGTAGGGGCATATCAAGTACTAGAAGCTGAACATTTTCGATTTAAACGTGTAGCTGGTACAAGTGCAGGTGCCATTTTAGCTGCCTTTATTGCTGCAGGATATAGTGGAAAAGAGATAGAAATGATGCTAGAAGAGTTAGATGTTCCTTCATTACTTGATCCAAGAAGAACATTTTTACCTTTTCCATTTATGAAATGGGTAAATGTTTATAATCATTTAGGTCTCTATAAAGGAAAGGCATTAGAAAAATGGTTTTTCCAAAAGCTAGCAGCAAAAGGCGTATATACTTTTGGTGACCTGCCTAAAGATTCACTTAAGTTAGTAGCTTCAGATTTAACGAATGGTAGAATGATTGTTTTACCAGACGATTTGCATAAATATCAAATTGAAGCAAAGAATTTTTCAGTTGCTTGTGCGTTACGTATGAGTTGTGGTATACCTTTTTTCTTTGAACCAGTTACATTAAAGACTGGGAAGGGTGAATCGGTTATAGTGGATGGTGGTGTTTTAAGTAATTTTCCACTATGGATATTTGATGATAAGGAAGGTCGGAAAGTACGTCCGATTTTAGGCCTGAAACTGAGCAGAAGAAGGGAAGAACAATGTCCTCAAGAAATTAAGAATGGTCTAAATTTGTTTGATGCATTATTTTCAACTATGAAAGATGCACATGATGAAAGGTATATATCAAGACGACACGAAAGAGATATTATTTTTATTCCTGTAGAAGATTATAGTGCTACCCAATTTGATTTAAATGAAGAAACAAAAGAAACTCTATTAGAAATAGGGAGAAACCGTACAATTCAATTTTTACGAAATTGGCCAAGATTGAGGTTATAAATATTTTTTAAAAATAATTATAAAACTATTGACCAATGATAAATAGGGTGTTATTATATAAAAGTTGCTGATGAGACATGCAGCTACTAAAATATAAAATAAAATAACTGTTTGACATTAGATATAAAACATGTTATTATATAAAAGTTAACTCTTACAGAAGAGTAAACAAAATGAACCTTGAAAACTGAACAAGCAAAACGTAATCAATAAAGTTTTAAGTAGCTAGCTTTGCTAGTGAACAAAACACAATTTTGGACATCAAACATGATGCCAGCAAAACAATTTGAGCTAATCAAATTTCTTTTATGGAGAGTTTGATCCTGGCTCAGGACGAACGCTGGCGGCGTGCCTAATACATGCAAGTCGAGCGAACAGAGAAGGAGCTTGCTCCTTTGACGTTAGCGGCGGACGGGTGAGTAACACGTGGGCAACCTACCCTATAGTTTGGGATAACTCCGGGAAACCGGGGCTAATACCGAATAATCTCTTTTGCTTCATGGCAAGAGACTGAAAGACGGTTTCGGCTGTCGCTATAGGATGGGCCCGCGGCGCATTAGCTAGTTGGTGAGGTAACGGCTCACCAAGGCGACGATGCGTAGCCGACCTGAGAGGGTGATCGGCCACACTGGGACTGAGACACGGCCCAGACTCCTACGGGAGGCAGCAGTAGGGAATCTTCCACAATGGGCGAAAGCCTGATGGAGCAACGCCGCGTGAGTGAAGAAGGTTTTCGGATCGTAAAACTCTGTTGTAAGGGAAGAACAAGTACAGTAGTAACTGGCTGTACCTTGACGGTACCTTATTAGAAAGCCACGGCTAACTACGTGCCAGCAGCCGCGGTAATACGTAGGTGGCAAGCGTTGTCCGGAATTATTGGGCGTAAAGCGCGCGCAGGCGGTCCTTTAAGTCTGATGTGAAAGCCCACGGCTCAACCGTGGAGGGTCATTGGAAACTGGGGGACTTGAGTGCAGAAGAGGAAAGTGGAATTCCAAGTGTAGCGGTGAAATGCGTAGAGATTTGGAGGAACACCAGTGGCGAAGGCGACTTTCTGGTCTGTAACTGACGCTGAGGCGCGAAAGCGTGGGGAGCAAACAGGATTAGATACCCTGGTAGTCCACGCCGTAAACGATGAGTGCTAAGTGTTAGGGGGTTTCCGCCCCTTAGTGCTGCAGCTAACGCATTAAGCACTCCGCCTGGGGAGTACGGTCGCAAGACTGAAACTCAAAGGAATTGACGGGGGCCCGCACAAGCGGTGGAGCATGTGGTTTAATTCGAAGCAACGCGAAGAACCTTACCAGGTCTTGACATCCCGTTGACCACTGTAGAGATATAGTTTCCCCTTCGGGGGCAACGGTGACAGGTGGTGCATGGTTGTCGTCAGCTCGTGTCGTGAGATGTTGGGTTAAGTCCCGCAACGAGCGCAACCCTTGATCTTAGTTGCCATCATTTAGTTGGGCACTCTAAGGTGACTGCCGGTGACAAACCGGAGGAAGGTGGGGATGACGTCAAATCATCATGCCCCTTATGACCTGGGCTACACACGTGCTACAATGGACGATACAAACGGTTGCCAACTCGCGAGAGGGAGCTAATCCGATAAAGTCGTTCTCAGTTCGGATTGTAGGCTGCAACTCGCCTACATGAAGCCGGAATCGCTAGTAATCGCGGATCAGCATGCCGCGGTGAATACGTTCCCGGGCCTTGTACACACCGCCCGTCACACCACGAGAGTTTGTAACACCCGAAGTCGGTGAGGTAACCTTTTGGAGCCAGCCGCCGAAGGTGGGATAGATGATTGGGGTGAAGTCGTAACAAGGTAGCCGTATCGGAAGGTGCGGCTGGATCACCTCCTTTCTAAGGATTATTTCGGAATACAAACCTTGGGTTTGTAAGATTACGTTTTGCGTTCAGTTTTGAAGGTTCATTCTTTCTGAATGAAATACTTCAAAACTTGTTCTTTGAAAACTGGATAAAACGACATTGAAATTGTAACAAACACATTTATTTTTTAAGTTTTTTTATAGGCTTAATAACTTGGTTAAGTTATTAAGGGCGCACGGCGAATGCCTTGGCACTAGGAGCCGAAGAAGGACGGCACTAACACCGATATGCTTCGGGGAGCTGTAAGTGAGCTTTGATCCGGAGATTTCCGAATGGGGGAACCCACTACGTTTAATCGCGTAGTATCTTGACGTGAATACATAGCGTCTTGAAGGCAGACCCAGGGAACTGAAACATCTAAGTACCTGGAGGAAGAGAAAGAAAAATCGATTCCCTGAGTAGCGGCGAGCGAAACGGGAAGAGCCCAAACCAAGAGGCTTGCCTCTTGGGGTTGTAGGACACTCTATACGGAGTTACAAAAGAGCGAGTTAGATGAAGCGACTTGGAAAGGTCCGCCAGAGCAGGTAAAAGCCCTGTAGTCGAAAGTTCGTTCTCTCCTGAGTGGATCCTGAGTACGGCGGAACACGTGAAATTCCGTCGGAATCCGGGAGGACCATCTCCCAAGGCTAAATACTACCTAGTGACCGATAGTGAACCAGTACCGTGAGGGAAAGGTGAAAAGCACCCCGGAAGGGGAGTGAAAGAGATCCTGAAACCGTGTGCCTACAAGTAGTTAGAGCCCGTTAATGGGTGATAGCGTGCCTTTTGTAGAATGAACCGGCGAGTTACGATTACGTGCAAGGTTAAGCTTTAGAAGGCGGAGCCGCAGCGAAAGCGAGTCTGAATAGGGCGAAATAGTACGTGGTCGTAGACCCGAAACCAGGTGATCTACCCATGTCCAGGGTGAAGGTGAGGTAACACTTACTGGAGGCCCGAACCCACGCACGTTGAAAAGTGCGGGGATGAGGTGTGGGTAGCGGAGAAATTCCAATCGAACTTGGAGATAGCTGGTTCTCTCCGAAATAGCTTTAGGGCTAGCCTCGTGATGAGAATACTGGAGGTAGAGCACTGTTTGGACTAGGGGGCCATCCCGGTTTACCGAATTCAGACAAACTCCGAATGCCAGATATTTATACACGGGAGTCAGACTGCGAGTGATAAGATCCGTAGTCAAAAGGGAAACAGCCCAGACCACCAGCTAAGGTCCCAAAGTAATCGTTAAGTGGAAAAGGATGTGGCGTTGCACAGACAACCAGGATGTTGGCTTAGAAGCAGCCATCATTTAAAGAGTGCGTAATAGCTCACTGGTCGAGTGACGCTGCGCCGAAAATGTATCGGGGCTAAACGATTCACCGAAGCTGTGGATTGACATCTACGATGTCAGTGGTAGGAGAGCGTTCTAAGTGCGTTGAAGTCAGACCGGAAGGACTGGTGGAGCGCTTAGAAGTGAGAATGCCGGTATGAGTAGCGAAAGACGGGTGAGAATCCCGTCCACCGTATGACTAAGGTTTCCTGAGGAAGGCTCGTCCGCTCAGGGTTAGTCGGGACCTAAGCCGAGGCCGATAGGCGTAGGCGATGGACAACAGGTTGATATTCCTGTACCACCTCCTCACCGTTTGAGAAATGGGGGGACGCAGTAGGATAGGGTAAGCGCGCCGTTGGTTGTGCGCGTCCAAGCAGTAAGGCGTGTGTGTAGGCAAATCCGCACACTGTAACGTTGAGCTGTGATGGCGAGTCCGTATGGACGAAGTTCCTGATTTCACACTGCCAAGAAAAGCCTCTATCGAGGTGAGAGGTGCCCGTACCGCAAACCGACACAGGTAGTCGAGGAGAGAATCCTAAGGTGTGCGAGAGAACTCTCGTTAAGGAACTCGGCAAAATGACCCCGTAACTTCGGGAGAAGGGGTGCTCTTGAGCGTGCAAGCGCATGAGAGCCGCAGTGAATAGGCCCAGGCGACTGTTTAGCAAAAACACAGGTCTCTGCAAAACCGTAAGGTGACGTATAGGGGCTGACGCCTGCCCGGTGCTGGAAGGTTAAGAGGAGTGGTTAGCGCAAGCGAAGCTGCGAATTGAAGCCCCAGTAAACGGCGGCCGTAACTATAACGGTCCTAAGGTAGCGAAATTCCTTGTCGGGTAAGTTCCGACCCGCACGAAAGGCGTAACGATCTGGGCACTGTCTCAACGAGAGACTCGGTGAAATTATAGTACCTGTGAAGATGCAGGTTACCCGCGACAGGACGGAAAGACCCCGTGGAGCTTTACTGTAGCCTGATATTGAATTTTGGTACAACTTGTACAGGATAGGTAGGAGCCAGAGATCTCGGAGCGCCAGCTTCGAAGGAGGCGTCGGTGGGATACTACCCTGGTTGTATTGAAATTCTAACCCATGCCCCTTAGCGGGGCAGGAGACAGTGTCAGGCGGACAGTTTGACTGGGGCGGTCGCCTCCTAAAAGGTAACGGAGGCGCCCAAAGGTTCCCTCAGAATGGTTGGAAATCATTCGTAGAGTGTAAAGGCACAAGGGAGCTTGACTGCGAGACCTACAAGTCGAGCAGGGTCGAAAGACGGGCTTAGTGATCCGGTGGTTCCGCATGGAAGGGCCATCGCTCAACGGATAAAAGCTACCCCGGGGATAACAGGCTTATCTCCCCCAAGAGTCCACATCGACGGGGAGGTTTGGCACCTCGATGTCGGCTCATCGCATCCTGGGGCTGTAGTCGGTCCCAAGGGTTGGGCTGTTCGCCCATTAAAGCGGTACGCGAGCTGGGTTCAGAACGTCGTGAGACAGTTCGGTCCCTATCCGTCGTGGGCGTAGGAAATTTGAGAGGAGCTGTCCTTAGTACGAGAGGACCGGGATGGACACACCGCTGGTGTACCAGTTGTCTTGCCAAAGGCATCGCTGGGTAGCTATGTGTGGACGGGATAAGTGCTGAAAGCATCTAAGCATGAAGCCCCCCTCAAGATGAGATTTCCCATTACGCAAGTAAGTAAGATCCCTCAAAGACGATGAGGTAGATAGGTTCGAGGTGGAAGTGTGGTGACACATGGAGCTGACGAATACTAATCGATCGAGGACTTAACCAATATGTTTGAAGCATTCAATGCACCGTTTATCCAGTTTTGAAAGAATAATTCTTTCAACAAAAAAAGAGAGCTTCAAGACACAAGTAGTACAAGGAAGCAAACGAGTGATTGAAGGAGCGTACTTATGTACGTGACTGATTGAACGAGAGCAGCTGACGCAGTAATACGCCGTGTATTGGAGGTCGAATAAGTCTAGTGATGATGGCAAAGAGGTCACACCCGTTCCCATACCGAACACGGAAGTTAAGCTCTTTAGCGCCGATGGTAGTTGGGGGCTTCCCCCTGTGAGAGTAGGACGTCGCTAGGCAAACAAAACAGTCAGCTGTATGCTGGCTGTTTTTTTACTTTCTCTTTTGATAACTTTTAACTCTACTAAAGAGATTGTTCAAAAGTGTTTTCTGAATTTGAAAAATGTAAATAAATGCCTCGAAAATGTAGTTAATTATTTGTATTGTTTATCTTAATTGTTATTTGTTAAAAATCTGAATTGTCTTTCTTTTATAAGTTCCTTGACAGTAGCAGTCCACGTTGTTAATCTTACAATTAATATTCTTTTAACTATAGGAGGAAGTTACGAAAATGTGGGAGACTAAATTTGCCAAAGAAGGTTTAACTTTTGATGATGTATTATTAGTACCAGCTCATTCCGAAGTACTACCGAAAGATGTTGATTTATCTGTTCAATTAACACCAAAGATTAAATTAAACATCCCAATGGTCAGCGCAGGTATGGATACAGTTACAGAGTCTAAAATGGCGATTGCGATGGCACGTCAAGGCGGTATCGGTATTATCCATAAAAACATGGGGATTGATGAGCAAGCTGAACAAGTAGAAAAAGTAAAACGTTCTGAAAATGGTGTTATTACAAACCCATTCTTCTTAACTCCGACACATCAAGTTTTCGATGCTGAGCATCTAATGGGTAAATACCGAATCTCTGGTGTTCCTATTGTTGATAGTATGGAAAATCAAAAGCTAGTAGGGATTATTACAAACCGTGATTTACGTTTTATCTCTGACTACTCTTTAAAAATTGAAGATGTAATGACGAAAGAAGATTTGATTACAGCACCAGTTGGAACGACTTTAGAGGATGCTGAAAAAATTCTTCAACAATATAAAATCGAAAAGCTTCCAATTGTGGATGAAGAAGGTAGATTAACTGGACTTATTACAATTAAGGATATCGAGAAAGTTATTGAATTCCCGAATGCTGCGAAAGATACACATGGTCGTTTACTTGTAGGCGCAGCAGTTGGTGTATCAAAAGATACGATGGTACGTATTGAGAAGCTTGTAGAGGCACAAGTTGACATTGTTGTAATCGATACAGCCCATGGTCATTCAGAAGGCGTATTACAAACAATTCGCTCAATCCGTGAGACTTACCCTGAGCTAGAAATCATCGCTGGTAATGTTGCTACAGGAGAAGGCGCACGTGCATTATTTGAAGCTGGAGCAGATGTTGTTAAAGTAGGTATCGGTCCTGGTTCAATTTGTACTACACGTGTTGTAGCAGGTGTAGGTGTACCACAAATTACAGCAGTATATGATTGTGCTACAGTAGCTCGTGAGCTAGGTAAAACAATAATTGCTGATGGTGGTATTAAATATTCTGGTGATATCGTAAAAGCTCTAGCAGCTGGAGGCAACGTTGTAATGCTTGGTTCCCTTCTAGCAGGCACATCTGAATCTCCTGGAGAAACAGAAATCTTCCAAGGACGTCGCTTCAAAGTTTATCGTGGTATGGGTTCTATCGGCGCTATGGAAAAAGGTTCTAAAGATCGTTACTTCCAAGAGGATGCAAAAAAATTAGTACCTGAAGGTATTGAGGGCCGTCTTCCTTATAAAGGACCATTAGCTGATACAATTTACCAACTTATTGGTGGTATTCGCGCTGGTATGGGTTATTGTGGAGCTCCACATCTTGAGCACCTACGCGAGAATGCACAATTTGTTAGAATGACAGGTGCTGGTCTACGTGAATCACATCCACATGATGTACAGATTACAAAAGAATCACCAAACTATTCCATGTAATATATTACTTGCAACTTTTATGCTTTCGCATCGTCTACAAAGATGGCGCGAGAGCATTTTTTTATGGTAGAGAGTCAACACGTTTGTTGTTATCTATGATAAAATGTCGAGGACAAGATTATTTTTTGGAGGGCTTTAAAGGTGAAAAAGAAAATGAACACCGTATTACGCTTACTCCTAATTCCTGTTTTATTATTTAGTATTTTTGCAGGTATTCCTGCAAAGGCAAATGCGGAAACAGATTTAGGATTAACAGTGGATGCTGCGATTTTAATTGATGCAGATTCAGGAAAAATTTTATTTGAACAAAATGCAGATACTTCACTAGGTATTGCAAGTATGACAAAGATGATGACTGAATACCTGTTATTGGACGCGATTGATGCAGGGAAAGTTAAATGGGATCAAGAATATCACGTAACAGATTATACGTATCGTATGTCTCAAAATCGTGCATTAAGTAATGTACCTTTACGTAGAGATGGCTCTTATACGATTCGTGAGTTATATGAGGCAATGGCAATCTATTCAGCAAATGCAGCAACCGTAGCTATTGCTGAAACAATCGCAGGTTCTGAAACTGAATTTTTAAAGTTAATGAATAAAAAAGCAGAAGAACTTGGTTTAGAGGGCTATAAATTTGTCAATGCTACTGGTCTTAATAATGCTGATTTATTTGGAATGCATCCATCAGGTACAGGCCCAGAAGATGAAAATGTGATGCCTGCAAAATCTGTAGCAAAATTAGCGTATCATTTATTAAAAGATCACCCAAAGGTATTAGAGACATCTAAAATTGCAAAAAAGACATTCCGTGAAGGAACAGAAGATGCAATTAAAATGGAAAACTGGAACTTTATGTTGCCAGGATTAGTGTATGAATATCAAGGTGTAGATGGATTAAAAACAGGTACAACAAACTTTGCAGGTCACTGCTTTACAGGTACTGCAGAGCGCAATGGGACTCGCTTGATTGCAGTTGTCATGAAGGCTGTAGATGCAAATGGTCAAGGATCATATAAAGCTCGTTTTGATGCCACAGCAAAATTATTTAACTACGGTTTTTCACAATTCTCAAAGCAAGAAATTTTACCAGGGAACTATACTTTCAAAGATCAAAAAACAGTTAAAGTCACAAAAGGTAAAGAAGACAAAGTATCGATTGCAGTAAAAGAACCAATTTCCTTTATGATTAAGTCTGCTGATAAAGACTTATATAAACCTACATTGGTTTTAGATAAAAAGAGTTTAGAGGCAGATGTTAAAAAAGACACTGTTGTAGGAAAGGTCGTTATTGAGCGCACAGAAGGCACAGATTACGGCTTTATTGATGGCAAGGATATTTCATCCGATGTTGTCACAACAGAGGCTGTAGAGCGCGCTAGCGGTATCTCATTGTTCTTCCAAGGTGTAGGTAGCTTCTTCGGTAATTTATGGGGAGGCATTACAGACTTTGTTGGGGGATTGTTCTAATATTTAAATACGAGCACATGAATGTACTTAAGCATTCATGTGCTTTTTTCACATTTTTACATGCTACTGCATACGCTAATAGGCGAAAGGATGTGGCTAAATGTGTGGCATTACAGGCTGGGCTAGTTTTCACAAGGATTTAAGAACAAGTGACACAATATTAAAATCGATGACGCAAACATTAAATAAGAGAGGGCCAGATGATGAAAATATTTGGTGTAGTGAGCATATTGCATTTGGCCATCGACGGTTAGCTGTTATTGATTTAATTGGCGGCAAACAACCGATGAAAAAAATCCATGATGGATTAAACTATGTCATTACATATAATGGCGAACTTTATAATACAGAAGAGCTACGTAAGGAACTTCAAAAAAGAGGACATAGTTTTATAACACAATCGGATACTGAAGTGTTATTAACGGCCTATATTGAATGGAAAGAGCAATGTGTAGAATTTCTAAATGGTATTTTTGCCTTTGGTGTTTGGGATGAGCAAAGACAATCTTTATTTTTATGTCGAGACCGATTAGGCGTAAAACCCTTGTATTATACAGAGCAACAAGAGGGTGTTCTTTTTGCATCTGAAGTGAAGGCTCTGCTAGCACACCCCACGGTCCAAGCAAGTGTAAATGTTGAAGGGTTGGCAAGTATGATGGCTGTAGGGCCTTCTAGAGCGCCAGGTAAAACACTCTTTCAAAATATTGAAGAATTAAGACCTGGCTATGCGATGCGATTCTCTAGAGAAGAAGGTTTAAGAAAGTGGCCGTATTGGCAGCTACAAAGCCGTAAACATGAAGAAACATTAGAAGAAACAATGGAGCATGTTCGTTTTTTGTTAACGGATGCTATAGAACGTCAGCTAGTTTCGGATGTTCCTATTTGTACATTTCTTTCGGGAGGACTAGATTCCAGTATTATCACGGGCATTGCGGCAAATAGTTTCCAACAGCAAAACCATCAATTGCATACGTATTCTATTGATTACGAGGATAACGAGCGCTTCTTTAACCCACACTCTTTCCAAACTTCCACGGATACGTACTGGATTCAAAAAATGACAGATACTTTTCAGACGGCACACCATGCAGAGGAAATCACTCAGCAACAGTTAATTGATTTATTAGTGGAATCGGTCATCGTTCGTGATTCCCCTGGTATGGCAGATGTAGATTCTTCGTTATTGTGGTTTTGTCGAGAAATAAAAAAGGAATTTACTGTAGCGCTATCAGGAGAGTGTGCAGATGAAATTTTTGGTGGGTATCCATGGTTTAAAGAAAGGACTTCGGGTTTTCCTTGGATCCGTTCATTGTCTGAAAGAAGTGCATTACTTCAAGAGAAGTGGGATAAAAAATTGACAATTGAGTCCTATGCACAACAACTATATACACAAACAATAGCTGAAGTGCCATTATTAGATGGAGAAGGTTTAGCAGAGGCAAGACATCGTGAAATGTCTTACTTAAATATGCTATGGTTCATGCAAACATTATTAGAGCGGAAAGATCGTATGAGTATGGGGGCAAGTTTAGAGGTACGTGTCCCTTTTGCAGATCATCGGCTTGTAGAATATGCCTGGAATATTCCGTGGGAAATGAAGAATTTAGATGGAATAGAAAAAGGATTACTTCGAAAATCAATGGCACATCTATTGCCGAATGAAGTGTTATATCGTAAAAAAAATCCTTATCCAAAAACCTATCATCCTATCTATACAGCAGGAGTGCAAAAATGGTTGAAGGAAATTCTACATGATAAAAATTCAATTTTGCATGAACTATTTGAACGACAAAAGCTTGAGGAGTTAGTTGAATCTGGCGGTAGCTCTTTTAAGATTCCATGGTATGGGCAATTAATGGCAGGTCCTCAACTTTTAGCGTATCTAGGGCAAATTCATACTTGGTTTGAGCATTATCAAATTCAATTAATTGAGACTTAATATAAAACGACCCATCTACGTAGATGGGTCATTTTTTTGTATACTCCAGCAATCCATCAACTGCTCAATGGATGATTCGATTGCTTGTACGGGAATTCCTCCAAAGCCTAATAGAAATTGAGCTTTTGAAGATTCATAATGATCTAGTCGATAGGCTGATAATGGATAGATACCTATCTGTGCTTGAGAGGCGAGCTGTTGTAATTGTTTTTCTGTGAATGTGTGTTGAACCTCTAATAAAATATGCATACCAGCTTGCTCACCAGTAATGTTAATGGATGATGAATATTTTTCTAAAATAGAAGTTAGCTTATCATGTTTTTTACGATAAATTTTACGCATACGATTGAGATGCTTTGCAAAATGCCCATCACCCATAAAATTTGCCACAATATGCTGATCAAAACGAGGCACAGTGGATGAATAATAATTAAAGACATCGTTATAAGTAGCAAGTAGTTTAGGTGGAAGTACAAAATAAGCTACTCGTAAGGATGGCATTAAAGATTTGGTAAAAGTACTCATGTAAATAACTTTATCGTTGCGATCTAGTGCGTGTAGGGCAGGAATTGGTTTTCCAGCATAACGAAATTCCGAATCATAGTCATCCTCTATAATATAGCGAGAGGTGCTTTGTGCCGCCCAATTTAAAGCCTGTGCTCGTCTT
This sequence comes from Lysinibacillus sp. FSL P2-0066, assembly GCF_037969495.1. Lineage (NCBI taxonomy): Bacteria > Bacillati > Bacillota > Bacilli > Caryophanales > Bacillaceae > Lysinibacillus > Lysinibacillus sp. FSL P2-0066. The sequence goes on from NZ_CP150202.1 coordinate 28,017, forward strand.
GTAGCAGATAATACAGCCCCAGTTGGGAATTGATGTGAGGGTGTAATATACACAACATTAGCATTTGTTTTTTCAAGATCATGAATAATTATGCCCTCTTCATCAACTGCAATTGGGTAAACTTTTCGTTTATGCTGCGAAAACATTCGATGCACGGCAGGGTATCCTGGATTTTCTAATGCAAAGCTTGTGTCCTCACTAAAAAGACGGAGAATCATAGGGAGAAGCTGCTCCGTACCTGAACCAATAACAATTTGTTCAGGGTGGCATACAACACCACGGGATTGATATAAATAATTAGCAATCTCTGTGCGTAGAGACAGTTCTCCTTGTGGTTCCCCTGTTAATAATAGCTCCTTTGAGGTGTCGTCAAAAAGCTCTTTCGCATACTTTCTCCATGTTTGAAATGGAAAGGCATCGATATCAATAGAACCAGGATTAAAATCAATTTTATATGATTTTTTCTTAGGATGTTCATTAATGGACGCCACAGTATCTTGTTGAATGTAGGGCAGTTCATCTATCTCTTCTACAAAATAGCCAATACGTGATTTGGACATAATATAGCCTTCAGCTAAGAGCTGGGCATAGGCAATTTCAATTGTTGTTTGGGAAATGTTTAAAAAATCAGCTAATTTCCTTTTTGAAGGCAATTTTTCTCCTACAGTTATTTTCTTAGAAATAATAGCTTCTTTAATACCATTATAAAGCTGATCATAAAGCGGTTTATCACTATCTCTTTCCAGCTGAAATAAAAGCATATCCATGATCTGGAACCTCCTGACCTTATAAATATTTTGAAAACTGGATATTTTGATATGGTCAATTTCTATTATACTAAACTTCATCATAAAGGTGGAGGTTAGAAAATGAAACAAACAGGTACAGAGCTAGTAAAACGTGGTATGGCAGAAATGCAAAAAGGCGGCGTCATTATGGATGTCATTAATGCAGAGCAAGCAAAAATTGCAGAAGCTGCAGGTGCTGTAGCAGTGATGGCATTAGAAAGAGTACCGTCAGATATTCGGAAAGCAGGTGGCGTTGCACGCATGGCCGATCCTCGTATTGTTGAGGAAGTGATGGGGGCTGTAACTATTCCTGTGATGGCCAAAGCACGTATTGGTCATATTGTTGAAGCACGTGTCTTAGAAGCAATGGGTGTTGATTATATTGATGAAAGTGAAGTTTTAACACCAGCTGATGAAGAATACCATTTATTAAAAAGTGAATACACCGTACCGTTTGTGTGTGGCTGTCGTGATTTAGGGGAGGCAGCCCGTCGTATCGGGGAAGGTGCCTCGATGTTACGAACTAAAGGTGAACCAGGTACAGGGAATATTGTGGAGGCCGTTCGCCATATTCGTAAAGTAAATGCACAGGTTCGTAAAGTCGTAGGAATGACAGAGGATGAATTAATGACAGAGGCGAAATTACTAGGAGCTCCTTTCGAGTTATTAAGAGAAATTAAACGTCTTGGTCGTTTACCAGTCGTAAACTTCGCAGCAGGAGGAGTGGCAACGCCTGCTGATGCAGCCTTAATGATGGAACTTGGAGCTGATGGCGTTTTCGTTGGTTCAGGTATTTTTAAATCTGAGAACCCTGAAAAATTTGCACGTGCCATTGTAGAGGCGACTACTCATTATAAAGACTATAAGCTTATTGCGGAAATATCAAAAGAGCTCGGAGTGCCTATGAAGGGGATTGATATTGCACAGCTTGGACACAACGAGCGTATGCAAGAGCGAGGTTGGTAGCATGAAGCGAATTGGTGTATTAGCATTACAAGGAGCAGTTCGTGAGCATATACAAATGTTAGAAGCTCTTGGCTGTGAAGCAATTCAAGTAAAACAGAGAAAAGATTTAGAAAACCTAGATGGACTTGTGTTACCAGGTGGAGAAAGCACAACAATGAGAAAATTGCTGGATCGATTTGATCTGCTAGAGCCAATTCGTGGACTTGCACAGCAAGGATTACCAATGCTTGGTACATGTGCGGGATTAATTTTATTAGCCAAGGATCTAATTGAAGATGAACCACATTTGGCTGTGATGGACGTGACTGTAGCAAGAAACTCATATGGACGTCAGGTCAATAGCTTTGAAGTACAACTAGATATTCCTAAAATAGGTGTAGGGATTCCAGCAGTATTTATTCGTGCACCTCATATTGAAGCGGTAGGTAAAGATGTTGAAATTCTTGCACAACATGAGGGGAAAATAATCTTGGCACAAGATGGCCATTTATTGGGTTGTTCGTTTCATCCCGAATTAACAGAGGACACACGAATTATTGAATATTTTGTATCCTCTATGGTATGACTTGCAAAATTTGTTTTCATATAGTACAGTATGGTTAAATTTTAAATAACTGAACACGATGATGGGAAGTAGTAGCAAGCACGTTTTTTTTAGAGAGTCAGCGGTTGGTGGAAGCTGATAAAAGCACTTGTGAATCCGTCCTGGAGTTGCACAGTCGAAGTGAATGAAGTAGGCTGTAGCCGGCTGAAATGCCGTTATGAAATAAGTGGATTAGGCAGAAATAAGTCTAGTCAATTAGGGTGGCAACGCGGGTAGCTCTCGTCCCTTTTTAGGGATGAGGGCTTTTTTGTGTTCATTTCGCTGCAATGATTTCCCATCATGAAGAAACTATTGGAGGTATGAAGATGTTAGATATTAAACGCGTACGCGAAAATTTCGCGGAAATTAAAGAGATGTTATTAACACGTAATGAGGACTTAGGAAATTTAGATGACTTTGAAGACTTAGATGCAAAACGTCGTGAATTGATTGCCAAAACAGAAGAATTAAAAGCAGAACGCAATAAAGTATCTGAACAAATTTCAGTTATGAAACGCAACAAGGAAAATGCGGATGAAGTCATTGCTCGTATGCGTCAGGTTGGCGATGAAATTAAAGAATTAGATGTACAATTAAATGATGTTGAAGAACGCTTTAAAGATATGATGATGCGTTTACCAAACATTCCGCATGAATCTGTACCAGTAGGCACAACAGAGGACGACAATGTTGAAGAATATACTTGGGGTGATATTCCTGCATTTGATTTTGATATTAAAGCACACTGGGACCTTGCTACGGATTTAAAAATTGTAGACTTTGAACGCGGCGCGAAAGTAACAGGTAGCCGTTTCTTATTCTATCGTGGTCTTGGCGCTCGTTTAGAACGAGCATTAATGACATTCATGATGGATTTACATGCAGAGGAGCATGGTTACGAGGAAATGCTACCACCTGTTATTGTTAATCGAGATAGCCTAACAGGTACAGGGCAACTTCCGAAATTTGAAGAAGATGTATTCAAATTAGAGGAAACAGATTATTTCATGATTCCAACTGCAGAAGTACCAGTTACGAACTTCTATCGAGATGAAATTTTACCGGCTGAAGCTTTACCACAAGGCTTTGCAGCGTATAGCGCATGCTTCCGTTCAGAAGCGGGATCAGCAGGTCGTGATACACGTGGTTTAATTCGTCAACACCAGTTTAATAAAGTTGAATTAGTTCGTTTTGTAAAACCAGAGGAGTCATACGAACAATTAGAGCTATTAACAAGTCATGCAGAAAAGGTATTACAATTACTAGGCTTACCATATCGTAAGCTAAAAATGTGTACAGCTGATTTAGGTTTTACTGCAGCGAAAAAATATGATTTAGAAGTCTGGATTCCTGCACAAAACATGTACCGTGAAATTTCTTCTTGCTCTAACTTTGAGGATTTCCAGGCACGACGAGCAAATATCCGCTTCCGTCGTGAGCCAAATGCAAAACCAGAATATGTGCATACATTAAACGGTTCTGGTCTTGCCATTGGCCGTACAGTTGCTGCTATTCTAGAAAATTATCAACAAGCTGATGGTAGCGTAGTAATTCCAGAAGTTTTAAGACCTTATATGGGCGGTAAAGAAGTAATCACAGCAAAATAAACGACAGATAAAGCTATTTTAGACAATTCTTTTATGGATGTTCTAAAATAGCTTTTTTGTGTTGCAAAAATTGAATTCTCTCATAATTTTTGAAAATTCGTTATAATGGGTAATATTCATGGGGACAAGGGGGAGAAATTCATGGAATTGCAACAATTTGCACAAGCCTTCAATGAATTTGATAATGTGTTAATTACAGATGATAAAGGCTGTGCAATCTTTTATGACTTAGCAGATTTAAATATATTATTGGAAATCGGCTTAACACCAGATGAATTTTTTCATAGCACTGTGACTGATAATTATCAAAATTTATCACCTGAGACAAGTACTGTGTTTCAAGTCATACAAACAGGGCAACCAGTTTTATACTATGAGCAACAACTTACTACATTGAACGGTTTTAGTTATTTATCGTTGAGTTCGACCTATCCCATTATGGAGGATGGAAAAGCCATTGGTGCCATTGAATTCTCAAAACATTTTTATGAAAGCAAACAAATTAAATACTTAGATAATTTCCTGGGACATAAATTATATCGAGATAATTATACGACCTACCGTTTGGAGGATTTCATTACGACAAATACTGAAATGAAAACTCAACTTGAAAAGGCACGTCGAAGTGCTCAAAAAAGTGCCCCTGTTTTACTAACTGGGGAAACTGGAACTGGGAAAGATATTATCGCACAAGGCATACACAATGAAAGTGAACGCTATACAAAGCCCTTTATTACTTTGAACTGTTCAACATTGACAGAGGATAATCTATTTACTCAGCTATACGGATCAGACAATGAAGCAAAAAGTGGAAAGTTACAGGAGGCTAATGGTGGGACACTACTCATTGATCACCTTAATTTATTGGATATATCTTTGCAGGCGAAACTTTTGCATGCAGTAGATATAAAAGTGCTGAATGATGAGCCGTTGGATATACGGTATATTACGACTGTCAATGAAGATATAGATAAACTATTAGCTGAAAAAAGGTTACGCGAGGACTTATTTTATCGCTTAAATGTTCTTCAAATTGATTTGCCACCGTTAAGATTAAGGAAGGAAGATATTCCAGCTATCCTTGATTTTTATATACAATTTTACAGTGAACATACACTACAGAAAAATGTAAGCTATCGTAATGAAGTGATTCAATTATTTTATGCCTATCATTGGCCGGGTAATGTGCGTGAACTAAAAAATGCTCTTGAATCGGCATATAATAATTTGCTTGGAGATGAAATACTTGTTGAGCATATTCCAGAAAGGATTAGAAAAAATGTTCAACATTCAACTCAGCAGATAATGCAAAACAACCAAACTGGACATTTACGAGATTTAACGGAAGCCTATGAGCGCCTAATTATAGCGGAAAAGTTGCGTGAAACTGATGGACGTTTAGCGGAAACTGCTCGTCGTTTAGGTATTTCGCGTCAATTACTAAAATATAAGTGTTTAAAATATGAATTGCTGTAAAAAATTTTTTACAAAAAGGGGATAAAAATTTATCTCCTTTTTTCGTGCTTTTAAATTTTCTATTATTTAAATAAATCTTCTGTAAACGATTATAAAGGGGTTGAGGATATGTCTAAAGTTGTGCAGCATACGATAATTGTCGGGCTAGCCTTATTTGCTATATTTTTTGGTGCCGGGAATTTAATCTTTCCGCCATCCATAGGAAATAGTGCAGGGGAATCATGGATTTCTGCTTTGATGGGCTTTAGCTTAACGGGCGTTATTTTACCTGTGCTTGCGGTGTACGCAATTTATAATACTGGGGGAACCGTGGAAGCGCTCACAAGACCAATCGGAAATTGGTTTTATAAAGCCTTTAATACGGTCATGATGGTTTGTATTGGAATGGTTGTCACAATACCGAGGATGTCAGCGACAACTCATGAATTAGGGGTATCACAAATTATTCCGAACATACCTTTAATTGCGTCAGTATTAGCGTTTTTCGCGATTTGCTTTTACTTTGCGATGGATCAATCAAATGTTATCGATAAGATTGGGAAATGGCTGACACCCGTTCTTGTTCTTATCCTCATTATCCTCATTGGTAAAGGGGTACTAGATCCAATGGGAACAGCAGTCAATACAGGGGCTGAAGGGGTGTTTGCTAACTCGATAATAGCTGCCTATCAAACAGGAGATGTAGGGACAGGTATTCTTTGTGCTCCGATCTTTTTAGCAGCAATAGTTGGTTATGGCTATAAAGGGAAACAATCTAAAAAGGTTGCGCTAGGTGGAATGGCTATTGCTGCAATAGGATTAATAGCAGTTTATGGTGGCCTACTTTATTTAGGGGCTACAAGTAGTGGTATCATCACAAATCCTGGCAGTGATACAGAACTATTAGCAGCCATTGCCTTTAGTGTCATTGGTAATTTGGGTAAGGCGTTACTAGCTATATGTGTTGTTTTTGCCTGCTTAACATCAGCGATTGGCGTCATGGTCATATCATCACAATTTTTAAACGAACTAACAAAAGAGAAGCTAGGCTATAAAACGTGGGTCTTTATTATGTGTGTAGTAGGCGCAACTATCGGCTCCTTAGGTGTAGGTGCCATCGTCGAAATTACATTGCCCATTTTCTTGGTAATTTATCCTGTCATTATTGTACTTGTGCTACTGGGGGCTTTTGATCGTTTTGTGCCAAACGCAGGAGCCTATAAAGGAACAGTACTATTTGCATTTCTAGTAAGCGTTGTTGAAACATTTGCTAGCTATGAAATTACCATACCTAGTGTGACACAGATGGTCTTACATTTACCATTGCAGTCTAGCGGATTTGCTTGGATTATACCATCTATTCTTGGCTTTATTATCGGTACTATTTTGCATAGGGTGCTGAAAGCAGAAGATCCTGAAAAATCTACTTTTGGTATGGAAGAAATAGGAGTTGAAAAATGATGAAAATTATTTGTAATGCAAAGATTTATACGGCAGATATTAATCAGCCATCTGCAACTGCCATGGTGATTGAAGACGGAAAAGTACTTTGGATTGGACAACAGGATCAATTACCTCCCTATCAGGGAGAAATAATAGATGTACAAGGAAAGGTCATTATTCCTGGGATAATTGACGCTCATATGCATCCAATTATGCTAGCGGATGTTTTGGAACAAGTGGCATGCCTCCCTCCATATATTCATTCCATTGAGGACATAATTAATGCACTGGCCAAATATGATGCAAGTCAGCGTGGATGGATATTAGGCTGGGGTTATGATGAAGGAAAACTAAAAGAAAGAAGAGCGCCTTTAAAAGAGGATTTAGATCTTGCCTCCACTGAATTACCTATCATTGTTATGCGTACATGTGGTCATATTATATCGGTCAATAGCAAGGCATTAGCAATTGCAGGTATTACAAAGGATACCCCTGATCCAAAGGGTGGGCAAATCGATCGTAATGACAATGGGGAACCTACAGGCGTACTGCGTGAAAATGCAAGAAATCTAGTGCTACAGCATTTACCTACACCCACTGAAGAAGAAATTGTCAACAGGCTTCTAAAGCTATCACAAACTTTGGCATCCTATGGTGTAACAAGTATTACGGAATTAATGGCCACTGTAGCACCGATTGATTATTAAGCCTGTACCGTAAAGCCCGAGAAAAAGGCTTTAAGCAACGTGTAGCAGTTTATTATGTTTGAGAGGATATTCAACGATATGAGCTGTTAACAGCAGATAATATCGATCGTTCTGCAGGAGCCTATATTGGAGGCATCAAGCTATTTTCGGATGGCAGTGTTTCAGGCCGTACAGCACTTGTTTCTGAGCCATTTTTGGGAAGTGAAGAAAAAGGTATAGCAATGACTTCGAAAGAGGAGCTGCTAGCGGCTGCTGCGGAAGCAAAAGAATGTGGTATTCAATTAGTGGTTCATGCAATGGGGGACAGAGCCATTGATTTAATTGTCGACACATTTTATGAGGAAAAAGCTTGGTTAACAGATGCACCTTCTGTTCGTATTGAGCATGCCGCCATGCCTTCTGAAAGTGCCTTGCAAAAAGCTGCTGAATGGGGGATAGGCTTTGTGCCACAACCCATCTTCTTATTCTGCGAAATTGAGAGTTATTTAGAGAATCTAGGGCTAGAAAAAACACAGACTTTATATGGTGTTCAAACATTTCTACAGAGGGGTATTGCGACAGCACTCTCTTCAGATGCGCCTGCCACATCTTGGGCAGAAGCGGCTAATCCCTTTGTTACGATACAAGCTGCTGTTACACGAAGAGCCTATGATGGAACAGATTTAGGCGCGGCAGAAAAAATCTCTGTAGAGGAGGCAATACAGCTATATACAGTTGATGCCAAGACGATGATTCGTATGGAGAACGTTGGTCAGTTAAAAGAGGGCTATGAAGCTAATTTTGTAGTACTAACAGACGATTTGATGACCCTTTCACATAACCAGCTTATGCATGTAAAACCATTCGCTACATATATCGAAGGAGAATGTGTTTTTACACAATCCACTCTTCAAGCTCAATAAATTAGTTATGAAGATGCTGTCGCTGCTACGACACATTTCATATATATCGCCATTCCCTTAAATATAAAGAAGGTGTCTCATTAGGAGGCACCTTCTTTAATGACCATTTACATTGTTGGAAGCTAATCGTGCTTTTTTCTCAGCCTTTTTACGGTCTCGTAAAGCCTTAAAGAAGTCTGTTAAAATTTGACCACATTCCTCGGCTAAAATCCCTTCTGTTACATCACATTCATGATTAAAGCGTTCATCATTTAATAACTGGTAAAGAGAATCTACACAGCCAGCTTTTTGATCTCTTGCCCCATAAACAACTCGGGGTACACGTGATTGGAGAATGGCTCCTGCACACATTGGACAAGGCTCCAATGTAACATAAAGAGTAGTATCCTCCAGTCGCCAACTCCCTATTTTTTTGCAGGCTTCTTGAATCACTAACAGCTCCGCATGTGTTGTTGCATTTTGCGTTGTTTCTCTTAAATTATGCGCACGTGCAATGATTTTTCCTTCATAAACAAGTACTGCACCAATTGGTACTTCCCCAAGTAAGGCAGCCTGTTGAGCTTCCTCTAATGCTTGTTTCATAAATAAACGATCTGCGTCAAAAATATCCACTCATATCTCTCCTTAACAGTAGTGTAGCGTGCTGAATTGGTAATTGCTACTTTTAACTTCTTTTCGGATGTTATATTCATCTAAAATCATTGCAGCCATGCGTAAGCGATTGATATGTAATATGTCGAAGCATAAATACTTGTTGACATTCCTTATATATCCATATATATTTTTATATGAACACATGCTCATATAAAAATATTGGAGAATGGGGTAAACTTATATGGATGAAAAATTAAACAGTTCAGAAATGCAAAAAAATATTGATCAGCATTTAGATGAAGAGACATTATTTGTAGTATCTCAGACTTTTAAAGCATTGAGTGATCCAACTCGAATTCGTATTTTAAACTTACTTTGTTCAGATGAACATTCTGTAAATGATATTGCAGAAATTTTAGATTTAGGCCAATCAACCGTTTCCCACCAATTACGCTTTCTTAAAAATTTAAGATTGGTGAAATTTAGAAGAGAGGGAACAACCTTATATTATTCTAAGGACGATGATCACATTATGAATTTATTGAAGCAGGCCATTGAGCATGCAGCTCATAACTAAATGAAATGGGGGAATAACAATGGGACATCAACACGATCATGGCCATGATCATACACATGGCGCAAATAAAAAGGTATTATTACTGTCGTTTATTATTATTACAGTGTATATGGTAGTGGAAGCCATTGGTGGCTTTTTAACAAATAGTTTGGCTCTTTTATCAGATGCAGGGCATATGTTAAGTGACTCGATCTCTTTAGGTATAGCGATGTTAGCTTTTATGTTTGGGGAAAAAGCTGCAAGCTATAGTAAAACATACGGCTATAAACGATTTGAGATTTTAGCTGCTGTATTGAATGGTATTACACTAATAGGAATAGCATTATTCATTTTCTATGAAGCGATTGAACGATTTACAAACCCACCAGAAGTAGCTACAACAGGAATGCTTATTATAAGTACAATTGGTTTGTTCGTTAATATTTTAGTTGCCTGGATTATGATGCGTGGAAGTGATACAAAGGACAATTTAAATATGCGCGGAGCCTTTTTACATGTACTAAGTGATATGCTAGGGTCTGTAGGGGCTATTGTTGCGGCATTATTAATTATGTTTTTTGGCTGGGGCTGGGCAGATCCTCTTGCTAGCGTTATTGTTGCATTATTGGTCGTACGAAGTGGCTACCATGTCACAAAAGCCTCAATTCATGTCTTAATGGAGGGGACACCTTCAAATGTAGATGTTCAGGAGATTATTCAGTTAATAGAGCAAACTGAAGGAATAGAAAGTATTCACGATTTACACATCTGGACAATTACTAGTGGAACGAATGCATTATCGTGTCATGCCGTTGTAAATGATCAATTGAAAATAGTTGAGAGTGAGCATATCTTGCGAAAAATTGAGCATAATCTTCAGCATAAGGGCATAAAGCATGTAACAATTCAATTAGAAACATCATTACATCGACATGATGAGTCTATTTTATGTAAATTAGAAAATGACCATGAACATCATCATGATGATAAATAAATTTTTTTATGGCTTGCATACCCTTCTTGGGTATAGTATGATAATTACAAATAGGAGGTGTAGTGAATGGAGGAGACAGTAAAAGAGGATGCTTGTCATACAGAGGAAGCTACGTCTTGCCGAAAAAGTCATCACCCTGAGCGTGTGAAAAAGGATTTAACAACCCGCTTAAATCGTATTGAAGGACAGATTCGTGGTATTAAGGGAATGATTGATAAAGACGTTTACTGTGATGATATTATTACACAACTATCTGCTACACAATCTGCATTAAATAGTGTGGCTAAAATATTATTAGAAGGTCATTTAAAAGGTTGTGTAGTGGATCGTCTATCAGAGGGCGATGAGGCAGTATTAGATGAGTTAGTAGTAACAATTCAAAAGTTAATGAAAAAATAGATTGAAAACATACAAAAGGAGAGATTTTATTATGCAAAACGTAACATTAAACGTACAAGGAATGTCATGTGGTCATTGTGTAAACGCTGTGGAAAAAAGTGTCGGTGCTTTAGCTGGTGTTGAACAAGTAAAAGTAAATTTAGCAGAAGGTTTAGTTGATGTTGCATTTGATGATGCACAAGTTTCACTTGACCAAATTAAAGAAACAATTGATGATCAAGGATATGACGTAAAATAATAATTGTAGAGTGCTCCTGTAGCACTCTCTTATTTTCAAAATTATATACCCCCTGTTGGTATAAGGAGAGGTGAATGGTAAATGAGTTCTGCTAGTAAAGAAGCTAATTTGCAAATTACAGGTATGACATGTGCAGCCTGTGCCACTCGTATAGAAAAAGGTTTAAATAAAATGGATGGTGTAGAAAATGCAACAGTAAATTTAGCACTTGAAAAATCATCTATTAAATATGACCCAGCTAAACTAAGTGAAGCAGATTTTGAAAGAAAAATAGAAGCACTTGGCTATGGTGTTGTTAAACAAAAAGCTGAGCTTGATATTACAGGTATGACATGTGCAGCTTGTGCGACTCGCATTGAAAAAGGGTTAAATAAGCTAAGTGGTATTTCCTCTGCTAATGTTAACTTAGCACTGGAAAAAGCGATGATTGAGTTTAATCCTTCGGAAGTATCCATTGCAGATATCATTACAAAGGTTGAGAAGCTAGGCTATGGGGCACATCAAAAGGCAGATGAACAGGAAACTGTAGATCATCGCGAAAAAGCAATTAAACAGCAACAACATAAATTTATTTTATCGGCTATTCTTTCATTACCATTGCTTTGGACGATGGTTGGTCATTTTTCCTTTACATCATTTTTATATGTTCCAGAATTTCTAATGAATCCATGGGTCCAAATGGTATTGGCTACTCCTGTGCAATTTATAATTGGTAAGCAATTTTATGTAGGGGCATATAAAGCATTACGCAATGGTAGTGCAAATATGGATGTGCTTGTTGTAATGGGAACATCAGCGGCCTATTTCTATAGTGTCTATCAAGCGATTGTAACGATAGGATCACACCATGGTCCACATCTTTATTTTGAAACGAGTGCTGTTTTAATTACACTTATTTTATTAGGTAAATTATTTGAGGCAAAGGCAAAAGGACGCTCATCTGAAGCCATAAAAAAACTAATGGGACTCCAAGCAAAAACAGCTATCGTTGTACGTGACGGTATAGAAAAAGAGGTCCCATTAGAAGAAGTCATCATTGGCGATGTTATTTTAGTGAAACCAGGTGAAAAAATTCCTGTAGATGGTGAGGTAATAGAGGGGACAACAGCTGTTGATGAATCGATGTTAACAGGAGAGAGTCTACCAGTTGATAAAAAGCAAGGTGATCTATTATTTGGCTCAACGATTAACAAAAATGGTTTTATTAAAATGACTGCAACAAAGGTTGGCCGAGATACAGCATTAGCACAAATTATTAAAGTGGTCGAAGATGCACAAGGATCGAAAGCACCTATTCAACGTTTAGCAGATCAGATTTCGGGTATTTTCGTACCTATTGTTGTTGGCATAGCCATTGTCACTTTTTTAATTTGGATTATTTGGGTCCGTCCAGGTGAATTTACACCTGCTTTAGAGGTATTAATCGCAGTTCTTGTCATTGCTTGTCCATGTGCACTTGGGTTAGCAACACCGACTTCAATAATGGCAGGCTCTGGACGTGCAGCTGAATTTGGTATTTTATTCAAAGGTGGAGAACATTTAGAGCAAACACAAGGCATAGATACAGTTGTTGTAGATAAAACAGGAACGGTGACACATGGTAAACCTGAGCTTACAGATGTTTTGTTAGCGCCAGAGCAAGATGAAGCACGCTTTTTATCCTTAATCGGCGCAGCAGAGAAGCAGTCAGAGCATCCACTAGCAGAAGCCATTGTTCAAGGAATAGAAAAACGCGGCATAGCTTTAGGTGATGTTCAATTCTTCGAAGCAATACCTGGTTATGGTGTGCAGGCAACTGTCTCAGGTCAAGGTATTGTCATTGGCACACGTAAATTAATGCAACAATATGGAATTGGTATTAATGATATTTTACCAACAATGGAGCAATTAGAACGAAACGGTAAAACAGCCATGTTAGCTGCCATCAATGGGCAATATGCGGGTTTAGTCGCTGTGGCTGATACCGTGAAAGATACATCAAAAGAAGCTATTCGTCGTTTACAGGATATGGGCATTACGGTCATTATGATGACAGGTGATAACGAACGTACTGCTCAAGCAATTGGAACAGAGGTAGGCGTGAATCATGTTATTGCCGAGGTCTTACCCGAAGGTAAAGCTGATGAAGTGAAAAAACTTCAAGCCCAAGGGAAAAAAGTGGCGATGGTAGGTGACGGTATTAATGACGCACCTGCCTTGGCAACAGCGAATATTGGGATGGCAATTGGTACAGGGACAGATGTGGCGATGGAAGCAGCAGATATTACACTTATTCGTGGAGACTTAAATAGTATCGCGGATGCCATTCTAATGAGTAGAAAAACAATGCGTAATATTAAACAAAATCTATTTTGGGCATTTGCTTATAATACATTAGGTATTCCAATTGCTGCACTCGGTCTGCTTGCGCCATGGGTAGCAGGTGCAGCGATGGCCTTTAGTTCAGTATCGGTTGTATTAAATGCACTTCGTTTACAACGAGTGAAATTATAAGAAGGTATAAAGGCATCGGGAAGTAGATTCTCGATGTCTTTTTTCTATGTCTTTTTTCTATATCATCAGGAGAATACCACAGGTAAATTTACTAGAACAATAGGTTGATTCTGTTTTTCATTTTCCTACTATGATAAAATGAAAGGTACTGATTCATTTTATGTAGGACACAATGATCGAATCCATAGAACAAAAGGAGGAGCTTCTGGTGACGGTTCCATTTGTTACGGTAGAAGGTCCGATTGGTGTTGGTAAAACCTCTTTATCGAAAGAGATAGCAGCGACATTAAATTACCATCTATTAAAAGAAATTGTAGACGAAAACCCTTTTTTAAATAAGTTTTATGAAAACATTGAGGAATGGAGTTTCCAAACGGAAATGTTCTTCCTTTGTAATCGCTATAAGCAACTAACCGATATTAAAAAATTTCGTTTAGCACATGCCAAACCTGTTGTAGCAGACTATCATATTTTTAAAAATTTAATATTTGCGAAGCGTACATTGGCACCAACTGAATACGAGAAGTATGAGGAGATCTATAGAATTTTAACGAAAGACATGCCTGTCCCAAATGTAGTGGTTTATTTACATGCCAGCGTTGAGACATTAATGAAGCGTATCGCCATGCGAGGGCGAGAGTTTGAAAAGATGATTTCACGTGATTACATGGAGCAGCTTGTGGCCGACTATCATTCTTTTATCGAGCATTTTGAGAGCATGCATCCCGAAATTCCAGTTATTCAATTTAATGGAGATCAGCTTGATTTTGTAAAAAATCCAAATGATTTAAATCATGTTTTAAAAATAATTAAAGATACGTTACAACAAAGGAGTTTGCAATAATGAATTTAAGAGAGAAGTACGATATTCCACCACAAACGGTTATTACGATTGCTGGTACTGTTGGGGTAGGAAAATCGACGATGACAAAGGCTTTAGCAGAGGCACTGAACTTTCGTACCTCGTTCGAGAAAGTAGACACAAATCCATACCTTGATAAATTTTATGAGGATTTTGAAAAATGGAGCTTTCATTTACAGGTCTACTTTTTAGCAGAGCGCTTTAAAGAACAGAAGCGTATTTTTGAATATGGTGGAGGATTTGTACAAGATCGTTCTATTTATGAGGATACTGGCATTTTTGCTAAGATGCATTATGATAAAGGAACAATGAGCCCAACAGATTATGAGACGTATACAAATTTGTTTGATGCAATGGTGATGACACCTTATTTCCCACATCCAGATTTGCTTGTCTATCTTGAAGGACCTATTGATGCAGTTATTGGACGTATTCAAGAGCGTGGACGTACAATGGAGCAACAAACACCCGATGATTATTGGATAGAAATGCATGAACGCTATGAAAATTGGATAAATAATTTTAATTCTTGTCCAGTTCTACGTTTAGATATTAATGATTATGATTTATTAAAAAATCCTGATGCCATTGAATCAATTGTGAGCCGTATCAGTCATATGCTAAAACAAACAAGCCATTTACGAAAATAAAAGTAAAATAAATGACCAAAAAACGTGAGACAATATATAGCCAATTGTTTCACGTTTTTTGAATAGGAGGGATTATTATAAGAATCGCAGTGTATTGCGGATCCGGTTTGGGTAAAAGCCCTATTTATGCAGAGAAAGCGGCTGAGCTTGGTACAGCACTGGCAAAAAACGGTCATGGGGTTGTCTATGGTGGTTCTAAAACAGGCCTAATGGGGAAGGTAGCCGATGCTGTTTTAGCAGCAGGGGGAGAAGTGATTGGTGTGATGCCAACACATTTACAAAAGCGTGAATTGGCACATGCCTCGTTAACAGAGATTCATATTGTAGACTCTATGCATATTCGTAAAGCTAAAATGGCCGAGTTAGCCGATGCCTTTATTGCTCTGCCAGGTGGCGCAGGGACTTTAGATGAATATTTTGAGGTATTTACTTGGGCTCAAATTGGGCTTCATACAAAACCTGTCATTTTATATAATGTCCAAGGATTCTATGATGCGCTTCTACAGCATTTTAAAATAATGCTAGAGGAAGGCTTTATACGTGCTGAGCAAAAGGAGTTTCTACGTGTAGCGGCTACCTCTGAAGGGATTTTACGTATATTAAAAAAACATGGATGAACATTCTCCATGTTTTTTACCTTGATGCAGCAGGTGCACTAACATCGTTGCAATTACACTCAGGCATAATTGATGTAATATAAAAGTAAAATAATTAAATTTTAAGTAAAAAAATAGTAATGGGTGGGGTGTTGTTTATGTATAGTGTAGAGGCTCAAGTAACCGATGATTTAGTAGTACAGGCTATTGAACGAAATATAGCTATTATACGCTTCGATATGGAGAGAAGAGTGGCATATGTCAATGAACTATTTGCTCAAACATTAGGCTATACAGTGCAGGAAATGCTAGGGAAACATCATAAAGACTTTTGTTTGCCTGACTTCGTAAATAGTATGGAGTACGATAAATTTTGGCGCAATCTAACGGCAGGAAACAGCTATCAGGACAAAATAGAAAGAATGGATGCTAGAGGTAATATAATTTGGCTGGAAGCGACATATATGCCTGTTTTCGCAAATAATTCAAGAAAAGTAATAGGTGTATCCAAGATAGCTACCAATATTACTGAACGACAGCATGAAATAGTTAGTGTTGCTGACAAGTTGAAGGGCATGTCTAATAAGCTTTACCAGCGTTCGGAGGCAGGCATTCAAAATAGCCAAGATCTACTAGAAACCATTAAAGTGGTTTCTAAGGAATCAAATGAAAATGTAAGTAATCTTGTGCAGCTTCAGAAACAAGCAGATTCTATTAAAGGAATTGTCAAGACGATACAAGAAATTGCTTCACAAACTAATTTATTGGCACTAAATGCAGCGATTGAAGCTGCTAGGGCTGGAGAATATGGTAGAGGTTTTGATGTAGTGGCGAAAGAGGTACGTAAGCTTTCTGTAAGAGTTGAACAATCTATTTCAGAAGTGAAGGATAATGTGGAGGGCATTGAACGAGAGATTGGTCAGGTGACTGACAGTATTACAAAAATAGCTGAAAAAATAGATAAAACAAATGAGCAAATTACTGTCACAGCTAATGACTTTAGTGAAATAGCATCTGCTGCTGAAGCCTTAGACGAGCAATCAAAGCAATTTGTCGAAATTATTTAATTCTAATAAGTAGATGTTCTTACTACTATTTCCCAGATATATTGAAATAGTAGATGTTTTTTATTTACAATAATAGAGTAAGTCATTAATCATAATAGGGGTGTTATGTATGACAAAAGTAGAAGTAAGCTTTCAGCATTTACCAACAACAGCTATTTCAGATGCAACAGGCGGGCATACCAATTTGCGAAGTGATATTAAGCCGTTAGCAGACCATTTTAAAGTTGCGGGGCGAGCTGTAACTGTACGTTTACCAGATGGTGAAAATGGGGCAGTTTTGGAAGCGATAAGGGCTGCAAATGAAGGGGATATTTTAGTCATTGATGCAAAGGGAAATACTAACCGAGCTGTTGCTGGAGATTTTGTGATCTCCTTAGCAAAAGGGATAGGTGTACAAGGTTTTGTTGTGGATGGCGTAATCCGCGATATTGCAGCAATTCGTGAATTAAATTTCCCTGTATTTTCGTTAGGCACTACTGTAGCTGCGGGCAATAAAAACGGCGGTGGTCAAGTAAATGTACCGATCGCCATAGGAGGAGTTACGGTTCATCCTGGTGATTATATTATTGGGGATGTGGATGGTGTAATTGTTGTGCCACAGCAAGATGCTGAAAAAATTGTTGTAGCAGCAGAGGCTAAGCTTGAAAAAGATGAAAAACGTGCTCAAGAAGCACATGCCAATGGAAAAGAATCAATTATCGCTTATTTAGATAAAGTAGTAGCAAAATAAAAAAACCCTCACGATGCCATCCAACATCGTGAGGATTTTTTTAAATTACGCTAAATTTTCATTATCATTAAAGTAATTTTTCATTTTTTCTCGATCGAAACGGCCTTCCCATTTAGCCATTACTAATGACGCTAATGAGTTACCAATTACGTTAACAACTGTACGTCCCATATCAAGAATACGGTCAATACCAGCAATAAAGGCTAGTCCCTCAAGTGGAATACCTACAGTACCTAAAGTTGCTAGAAGTACTACGAATGATACCCCTGGTACACCTGCAATACCTTTAGATGTAACCATTAATACAAGCATTAACGTAATTTGTTCACCAATGCTTAGGTGAATACCGTACATTTGTGCAATAAATAATGCTGCAATGGCTTGATATAATGTTGAACCATCTAAGTTAAAGGAGTAACCGGTTGGTATAACAAAAGATACAATATCCTTTGGCGCCCCTAATTTCTCCATTTTCATCATAATACGTGGTAGTACAGCTTCAGAACTTGCTGTTGAGAAGGCTAAAATTAGCTCATCTTTTAACACTTTAATTAAATAGAAGATGCTGATTCCTGCGAATTTTGCCACAAGTCCAAGAACGACAAAGATGAAGAACAGCATTGTTGCATAAACAAGAATAGCTAATTTGGCAAGTGGAACCAGTGAAGCAAACCCATATTTGGAAACGGTTACACCAATTAGACCAAATACCCCTAGTGGAGCGAATTTCATTACGAGGTTTGTTACCCAGAACATAGCATCTGCTACCCCTTGGAAGAAGTCTAAGACTGGTTTCCCTCGATCACCTACTGCAGCAACCCCTAAACCGAAAATAACTGAGAAGAAGATAATTGCTAGCATATTACCTTCAGCCATTGACTGAATAATATTTGTTGGGACAATGCCTACAATGATATCAAATGGCCCCTCATGCTGTACTTCCTCAGTTGTTGATACATACTTCGAAATATCCCCTTGAGATAATTCATTCATGTTAAGACCTGCACCAGGTTGGAAAATGTTTGCGGAAAGTAATCCAACTACGATTGCAACTGTTGTAATAATCTCAAAGTAAATTATAGATTTCCCGCCTAATCGTCCAAGTTGCTTCATATCTCCAGTACCAGCAACACCAACGATTAATGTCGAAATAATAATCGGTACAACAATCATCTTAATAAGATGTAAAAATATATCCCCTAATGGTTGTAGATATGTCTCAATTTTGGGGTTTCCGTAAAAGATACCACCAACAATGATCCCTAAAATCAAACCGATTAAAATCTGAGCGGCTAAGCTGACTTTAAATTTCTTTTTCAAAACCTTTGTACCTCCCCTAATATTAAATTTTTAGGACACGCCTTACTTTAATAATACGGAGGACTTATGGAATCCGACAAAATCCGAGAAAATTAATTTACTTTTGTTAAAATGTCTGAATATAACACTTGAATAAACTTCTTAATATTTACCTTTGCTTTACGATTATCGTGATCTTCAATCTGTGTCATGAGCTGACGAATTTCTTTAAAATCAAAGTAGCGAGGGGCATAATACTCGAATTCTGAGTTTGTATAATCAACAACCCCTAAATTAGCGAGATTAATCATGGCAGCTAATATTGTTCGACGCACACGTTGCTCGATGGCTTTACTTTCTTTTAAAATTTCATCTGGTGTAGCCTTGGTCACAGCTGCAATTTCTTCATAAAGCTCTTTTAATGGAGGAAGGGGTGCAATCTTGTGCTGGTGAGCAAGTAATGTTTCTATAATGGCAATGATATCCTCACTACCGATTTCCCCGACAATCCCCATATCATTTAAAATAGATTGAATATGGTCTCGTGATGTAGCTTTATGAGCCTTTTGTTCACTTAACTCAATGTTTGTAAGAGATTGACGTATCACTAATAGTGAGTTTTTAAGTCGAAATTGTTCAGTTGTTTTTTTCAAAACATTCTCGACTTCAATACGATTGATTGGTTTATGAATGAAGAAATCAATTCCTTGCTCATAAGCTTCACCAACCATTTCCTTATTCACTACCTGTGAAATCATAATAAATTGTCCCTCGAACCGATTTTGCATTAGTTGTTCTACAGTTGCTATACCATCAAGCTTAGGCATTAGTAAATCAATAAGCACAAACTCTGGCTGCGTCATTAAAATTTGTGGAATAGCATCCTCACCATTGCGAGCCTCACCAATAACTGTGCCTAACCCGCTATCCTCAATAATTTGCTTTAACATAACACGACTTGCACGATCATCGTCTACAATAAAATACCTCATTTAAGTCTCTCCCGTTTGAATAGTTTGCGTAGGAATTATGATTTTAAACGTTGTGTATTGATTGTTTGATTCAACGGTTATTGAGCCTTTTAATTTTTCTACTAGTTCAGCAACATGTGAAAGCCCAATGCCAGTTGCTGCAACACCATCAACATTGAATTTAGTGGTGTATCCAGGTTCAAAAATAACAGAAATATCTGCTTGTGAAATCCCTTGTCCATTATCACATACTGTTATTACAGTATTATCTTCTTGGCGCTCAATAGCAATAGAAATGATCCCCTGCTCTTTAATAGCCTCAACAGCATTGGCTGATAAATTATTTAATAGAGCAAGGAGGGCAATATGATCTTTTGTTTGAAAATCGAAGTCTATACATGTATTAAATTGTATTTCCTTCCCAAGTAATTCCGCATATTTCCTATTACCTTCTTCAATATAATGCAATAATTCAGATAATACAAAAGGGCCAAAGCTCTTTTCACCAACAATCTTTGAAATACCAGCATATATCCGTTGAGAATCCTTTTTCACTTCATGGATTTCCTGGGCAATATGAAGCGCTTGTAAACTTTCTGCTCGAAAACCTAGAGCCTTTAGTTGTCGATATAATTCATAACCACTACCTGTAATCGTTTCAATATGATTCATTGATTTTTTTAAATATAGTGTCTCAACATAGAGGTCAGATCCAATATTAAGCATTTCTTGTACCCGCTTTTTTTGTTCAGCAATCAAAATCGAGCTGTAAATCCCTACTACAAAAAAGCTACGTAATAATGCTACCGCTAATAGGATCAAGAGATCATGAAGAAATAAAAAATTATACGTTTGGACAAAAAAGCGGAAAATCTGTTCCGCTAAATTACTAATGACCTCACTAAAGGCAACGAGTAAACCAAGTTTTAATGGTTTTTCTCTGTATTGTTGAATATTTAAAATTTGCAGGCATAGTGCAAACAATACATAAAATAAACCGGCTGGTAAATGGTTAAATATACTCTCAGAAATTGGAACATCATGTAATGCCGAATTAAAAACCCGAAAAATAGTTGTTACAATACTGGTAGCTATACCAGCTAAAATAATTGGTGTAGGTTTAATTAATGTACATAAAAAGAAGACAATTGTTCCTAAACCAAAACGAAAAGTTGTATTCGCAAAAGGCATAATTTTTATTTCACTACCAATTGCAGTCATAACAGCAATTATGAATATCCAAGTAAGGGAAGCACGCGTCATAAGTAATTTCGATTGCAATTCAACAACCTCCCATCATTGATATAATAAAAAATACCACAACCGAGGCGGAAGTGGTATCTAACAAGTAATACATACAATTTAGGCAAAAAAAAACGGCTACATTCGTAGTCGGAAATTTAAAACTGGAGGAGGTAGAGGGATTCGAACCCCCGCGCGGTGTTACCCGCCTGTCGGTTTTCAAGACCGATCCCTTCAGCCAGACTTGGGTATACCTCCATGTTATGTTGCTCTGTTGTCTTATCGACAAAAATAAATTTATCATAACTAGAAACAAGCGTCAATATATATTTTGAAAAATTTTTTATTGTTTTAATCATGAGTAGCGAATAAATAATTTGTGCATTAAGTTGCAATTTATACAAACAGTCAGTATACTAGTTATTGCCGTGCTAGGTGGGAAGGTAGCGGTGTCCTGTAACTCGCAATCCGCTCTAGCGAGACTGAATTCCTTTTTCGAGGCTGTCCGTATTGTTTGGTCTGCCTTTTGCACGTAGTGTTGACGATTGGGTCCTGCGCAATGGATACCCATGAACCATGTCAGGTCCGGAAGGAAGCAGCATTAAGTGGTCTTATTCATGTGCCGCGGGGTTGCCTAATCTGAGCTAACGACAAGAGTAACGCTTATGTGCGGCTGTCAAGGAAAGGTGCACGGCATTAAATTGCCAATTCAAAGCATCCGTCTATTATAGGCGGATGCTTTTTTATTTTAAATTTAGCAACTTCATTTTCTATATAATGCAGCAAATGCTATAATAAAACTATTCAATTAAATGGAGAAGGAGAGAGGAAATCAGTGACGTATCAAGCATTTTACCGTGTGTATCGACCGCAATCTTTTCGAGAAATGTCTGGTCAGGCACATGTCAAAAGAACGCTACAAAATGCTCTCCTAGCAAATAAAACAACACATGCTTACCTGTTTTCTGGGCCCCGTGGTACAGGGAAAACAAGTACGGCTAAAATCTTTGCGAAGGCCTTAAATTGCGAACATGCACCATCGAAAGAGCCGTGTAATGAATGTGCTACATGCATAAGTATTACAGATGGTTCTCATCCAGATGTAATTGAGTTTGATGCAGCCTCGAATTCACGTGTTGAAGAGATTAGGGATATCATAGAAAAGGTTCGCTTTGCTCCGGCAAGCAGTAGATATAAGGTGTATATCATAGATGAAGTGCATATGCTTTCTACAAGTGCTTTTAACGCTCTTTTAAAAACATTGGAAGAACCACCTCCCCACGCTGTGTTTATTTTAGCAACAACAGAGCCTCATAAATTGCCTGCAACGATTATTTCCCGTTGCCAGCGCTTTGATTTTAAACGACTTTCTACTAATGATATTATTGAACGGATGAAGGTTGTTTTAGAAGACATTGACTTACCATATGAAGAACAAGGTTTAAAGGTGATTGCACAATCTGCCGCAGGAGGAATGCGTGATGCTTTAAGCTTATTGGACCAAGTTGTGTCTTTTAGTGGGGAAAAATTAAAACTTGAGGATACGTTGCTAGTTACAGGTTCTATTAGTCAGGATATTTTTTATGAATTGGCTGAGGCACTCAAAGTGAAAGATGTTGCGCAAATGCTTGCGCTTTTAGAGCAACTTATAGCTGACGGTAAGGACCTTTTGCGACTCTCAGAGGATTTAATTACATTTTTCCGTGATTTATTATTACTTCAAACAAGCGATGATTTAGCTGAACTTTTAGAGCTTGTGTCACCTGAGGAACGTGTATTTACATTAGCACATGAGTTTGCACCAGATTTGCTTTATGGTTATATTGATATACTCGCAAAAACACAGCAGGAAATGCGTTTCTCTCACCATACGAAAATCTATTTAGAGACGGCTTTGCTTAAAATGGTTCAGTTTTCGGGGGGAGTAACCCATCAATCAGTGGCCACAAACGAAACGATGCAAAGCCCTGAGCTCACTCAAAAAATTATAGATCTTGAGCAAATAGTTCAGCAATTATCCTTACAACTGCAAACAGGGACACCTGTGCAAGCGTCGGCAGCACAAAAAGAGCAACGACCCCGAGCTAAAAACCCGAATGGTTATAAAGCACCGACAGGTCGTATTCAGGAAGTGCTGAAAGATGCAACAAAGCAAGATGTGCAACGCATTAAGTCCATTTGGGCACAAGCCTTAAGTCAAATGCAAAAATCTCAATCGGCTCTTTTAGCAGAAGCCGAACCTGTTGCGGCATCTTCAAGTGCTTTTGTGTTAAAATTCAAGTATGATATTCATTGTCAGATGGTTGCCGACAACCAGTCTTTAAAGGCTCACTTTACACAATTAATTGCAGGGCAAACTGGTACAATGTACGAGATGCTATGCATACCAGAAGAATCATGGTTAAAAATGCGTGAAGAGTTTATTCGTGATCATGGTCTGCAGCAAAAGAAATCACAGACTGTATCAGAGCATGGAGAAGAATTATTAGAGCCACCACCGGCAGAAATGCCAGAAGAACCATTTATCGATGATGCTCAACCTCTTGCTTCACAGGATCCGCTTGTGACAGAGGCTGAAAAGCTCTTTGGTAAAGATTTTGTAGAAATTATTGAAGATTAAATTTTTAGGAGGAAACATTTATGCGTGGAATGGGAAATATGCAAGGTATGATGAAGAAAATGCAAAAAATGCAAAAGGAAATGATGGAGGCTCAAGAAGCTTTAAATGCTGAGCAATTTGAAGGTGTTGCGGGCGGCGGTATGGTGAAAGTAACAGTTTCTGGTCAGCGTGAAGTAGTTTCAGTAAATCTAGATGAATCTGTAGTAGACCCAGAAGACATCGAAATGTTACAAGACCTAATTGTTATTGCAACAAATGAAGCGTTGAAAAAGGTAGAAGAAAAAACAAACTCAACTATGGGTAAATTCACTCAAGGCTTAAACCTTCCATTCTAGGAGGTATTCATATGTACTACCCAGAACCAATATCTAAATTGATCGATAGTTTTATGAAATTGCCAGGTATCGGGCCGAAAACTGCGGCTCGTCTGGCGTTTTTTGTGTTATCCATGAAGGAAGACGATGTATTATCCTTCTCTAAAGCACTGATTGATGCTAAACGAAACCTAAGCTACTGTTCTGTTTGTGGCAATATAACGGATGTAGATCCATGTCACATTTGTACGGACAAGCAGCGAGATCATTCTATTATTTGTGTTGTGCAAGATACAAAAGACGTAATCGCAATGGAAAAAATGCGTGACTACAACGGTATGTACCATGTGCTTCAAGGGGCTATTTCACCAATGGATGGTATTGGTCCAGAAGATATTAATGTTGCTTCCTTGCTAGTGCGCTTGCAAGATGAAAGTGTCCAAGAACTTATTTTAGCTACGAATTCAACAATCGAGGGTGAGGCAACCGCTATGTACATTTCTCGCCTTGTCAAACCGTCAGGCATTCGTACAACCCGTATTGCTCATGGATTACCAGTAGGTGGAGATCTAGAATACGCAGATGAGGTTACGCTATCTAAGGCAATGGAAGGTCGACGTGAGTTATGAGTGAGGGATTAATATGTTCTTCCGTAGTAAAGGGAAATTAAAAAAAGAATTCGATGATAAGCTTGTGAATCTGATTAAAGAAACAAAAGAGGATTTACAGCAGGCGAAGATAATAGAAGAATTAATGGATGATTATGACCTAGGTGTGATTGCTCAACGCAAAACAGCAGAAAGTATTCATTTCTATTTGTTTAAGGAAGCTAGAATTCGTAAGGTATTAATAAAATAGTTCTTTTTAAAATATTCATAGAAGCAAAACAGGAAACATAAACTTTCATAATTATTTAATTGAGGAGGCAACTATATGTCTTGGTTAGTTATTGTGAGTATTTGTATTCCTGTCGGGCTTCTTTTTCTTTATATAATAATAAGACATGCTAAACTGGGGAAAATTTTAGAAGGATTATCGGTGTTTTGGTTTAGATTTGCATTTGCTTTTCTATTATTATTCGTAATCCATTTAGGTATTGGTTATATAGGATATAATGTACCAATCAATCTGTTTTCTGTCTTAACAATCGCCGTCCTAGGTATTCCTGGTGTATTAGGAATAACAGCCTTAATATTTATTTTATAAAAAGCTTGCAATATAAAAAGATTATGGTATAGTTATAGAAGTCGCTAATACAACTGATTGAAACAAAAAAGATTTTGAAATTATTGTTGACACAGTGTGAAACGCATGATATTATATAAGAGTTGCTGCTGAAACAGCGGCGAACAAATGAACCTTGAAAACTGAACAAGCAAAACGTAATCAATAAAGTTTTAAGTAGCTAGCTTTGCTAGTGAACGAAACACAATTTTGGACATCAAACATGATGCCAGCAAAACAATTTGAGCTAATCAAATTTCTTTTATGGAGAGTTTGATCCTGGCTCAGGACGAACGCTGGCGGCGTGCCTAATACATGCAAGTCGAGCGAACAGAAAAGGAGCTTGCTCCTTTGACGTTAGCGGCGGACGGGTGAGTAACACGTGGGCAACCTACCCTATAGTTTGGGATAACTCCGGGAAACCGGGGCTAATACCGAATAATCTCTTTTGCTTCATGGCAAGAGACTGAAAGACGGCATCTCGCTGTCGCTATAGGATGGGCCCGCGGCGCATTAGCTAGTTGGTGAGGTAACGGCTCACCAAGGCGACGATGCGTAGCCGACCTGAGAGGGTGATCGGCCACACTGGGACTGAGACACGGCCCAGACTCCTACGGGAGGCAGCAGTAGGGAATCTTCCACAATGGGCGAAAGCCTGATGGAGCAACGCCGCGTGAGTGAAGAAGGTTTTCGGATCGTAAAACTCTGTTGTAAGGGAAGAACAAGTACAGTAGTAACTGGCTGTACCTTGACGGTACCTTATTAGAAAGCCACGGCTAACTACGTGCCAGCAGCCGCGGTAATACGTAGGTGGCAAGCGTTGTCCGGAATTATTGGGCGTAAAGCGCGCGCAGGCGGTCCTTTAAGTCTGATGTGAAAGCCCACGGCTCAACCGTGGAGGGTCATTGGAAACTGGGGGACTTGAGTGCAGAAGAGGAAAGTGGAATTCCAAGTGTAGCGGTGAAATGCGTAGAGATTTGGAGGAACACCAGTGGCGAAGGCGACTTTCTGGTCTGTAACTGACGCTGAGGCGCGAAAGCGTGGGGAGCAAACAGGATTAGATACCCTGGTAGTCCACGCCGTAAACGATGAGTGCTAAGTGTTAGGGGGTTTCCGCCCCTTAGTGCTGCAGCTAACGCATTAAGCACTCCGCCTGGGGAGTACGGTCGCAAGACTGAAACTCAAAGGAATTGACGGGGGCCCGCACAAGCGGTGGAGCATGTGGTTTAATTCGAAGCAACGCGAAGAACCTTACCAGGTCTTGACATCCCGTTGACCACTGTAGAGATATAGTTTCCCCTTCGGGGGCAACGGTGACAGGTGGTGCATGGTTGTCGTCAGCTCGTGTCGTGAGATGTTGGGTTAAGTCCCGCAACGAGCGCAACCCTTGATCTTAGTTGCCATCATTTAGTTGGGCACTCTAAGGTGACTGCCGGTGACAAACCGGAGGAAGGTGGGGATGACGTCAAATCATCATGCCCCTTATGACCTGGGCTACACACGTGCTACAATGGACGATACAAACGGTTGCCAACTCGCGAGAGGGAGCTAATCCGATAAAGTCGTTCTCAGTTCGGATTGTAGGCTGCAACTCGCCTACATGAAGCCGGAATCGCTAGTAATCGCGGATCAGCATGCCGCGGTGAATACGTTCCCGGGCCTTGTACACACCGCCCGTCACACCACGAGAGTTTGTAACACCCGAAGTCGGTGAGGTAACCTTTTGGAGCCAGCCGCCGAAGGTGGGATAGATGATTGGGGTGAAGTCGTAACAAGGTAGCCGTATCGGAAGGTGCGGCTGGATCACCTCCTTTCTAAGGATATTTTCGGAATACAAACCTTGGGTTTGTAAGATTACGTTTTGCGTTCAGTTTTGAAGGTTCATTCTTTCTGAATGAAACACTTCAAAACTTGTTCTTTGAAAACTGGATAAAACGACATTGAAATTGTAACAAACACATTTATTTTTTAAGTTTTTTATAGGCTTAATAACTTGGTTAAGTTATTAAGGGCGCACGGCGAATGCCTTGGCACTAGGAGCCGAAGAAGGACGGCACTAACACCGATATGCTTCGGGGAGCTGTAAGTGAGCTTTGATCCGGAGATTTCCGAATGGGGGAACCCACTACGTTTAATCGCGTAGTATCTTGACGTGAATACATAGCGTCTTGAAGGCAGACCCAGGGAACTGAAACATCTAAGTACCTGGAGGAAGAGAAAGAAAAATCGATTCCCTGAGTAGCGGCGAGCGAAACGGGAAGAGCCCAAACCAAGAGGCTTGCCTCTTGGGGTTGTAGGACACTCTATACGGAGTTACAAAAGAGCGAGTTAGATGAAGCGACTTGGAAAGGTCCGCCAGAGCAGGTAAAAGCCCTGTAGTCGAAAGTTCGTTCTCTCCTGAGTGGATCCTGAGTACGGCGGAACACGTGAAATTCCGTCGGAATCCGGGAGGACCATCTCCCAAGGCTAAATACTACCTAGTGACCGATAGTGAACCAGTACCGTGAGGGAAAGGTGAAAAGCACCCCGGAAGGGGAGTGAAAGAGATCCTGAAACCGTGTGCCTACAAGTAGTTAGAGCCCGTTAATGGGTGATAGCGTGCCTTTTGTAGAATGAACCGGCGAGTTACGATTACGTGCAAGGTTAAGCTTTAGAAGGCGGAGCCGCAGCGAAAGCGAGTCTGAATAGGGCGAAGTAGTACGTGGTCGTAGACCCGAAACCAGGTGATCTACCCATGTCCAGGGTGAAGGTGAGGTAACACTTACTGGAGGCCCGAACCCACGCACGTTGAAAAGTGCGGGGATGAGGTGTGGGTAGCGGAGAAATTCCAATCGAACTTGGAGATAGCTGGTTCTCTCCGAAATAGCTTTAGGGCTAGCCTCGTGATGAGAATACTGGAGGTAGAGCACTGTTTGGACTAGGGGGCCATCCCGGTTTACCGAATTCAGACAAACTCCGAATGCCAGATATTTATACACGGGAGTCAGACTGCGAGTGATAAGATCCGTAGTCAAAAGGGAAACAGCCCAGACCACCAGCTAAGGTCCCAAAGTAATCGTTAAGTGGAAAAGGATGTGGCGTTGCACAGACAACCAGGATGTTGGCTTAGAAGCAGCCATCATTTAAAGAGTGCGTAATAGCTCACTGGTCGAGTGACGCTGCGCCGAAAATGTATCGGGGCTAAACGATTCACCGAAGCTGTGGATTGACATCTACGATGTCAGTGGTAGGAGAGCGTTCTAAGTGCGTTGAAGTCAGACCGGAAGGACTGGTGGAGCGCTTAGAAGTGAGAATGCCGGTATGAGTAGCGAAAGACGGGTGAGAATCCCGTCCACCGTATGACTAAGGTTTCCTGAGGAAGGCTCGTCCGCTCAGGGTTAGTCGGGACCTAAGCCGAGGCCGATAGGCGTAGGCGATGGACAACAGGTTGATATTCCTGTACCACCTCCTCACCGTTTGAGAAATGGGGGGACGCAGTAGGATAGGGTAAGCGCGCCGTTGGTTGTGCGCGTCCAAGCAGTAAGGCGTGTGTGTAGGCAAATCCGCACACTGTAACGTTGAGCTGTGATGGCGAGTCCGTATGGACGAAGTTCCTGATTTCACACTGCCAAGAAAAGCCTCTATCGAGGTGAGAGGTGCCCGTACCGCAAACCGACACAGGTAGTCGAGGAGAGAATCCTAAGGTGTGCGAGAGAACTCTCGTTAAGGAACTCGGCAAAATGACCCCGTAACTTCGGGAGAAGGGGTGCTCTTGAGCGTGCAAGCGCATGAGAGCCGCAGTGAATAGGCCCAGGCGACTGTTTAGCAAAAACACAGGTCTCTGCAAAACCGTAAGGTGACGTATAGGGGCTGACGCCTGCCCGGTGCTGGAAGGTTAAGAGGAGTGGTTAGCGCAAGCGAAGCTGCGAATTGAAGCCCCAGTAAACGGCGGCCGTAACTATAACGGTCCTAAGGTAGCGAAATTCCTTGTCGGGTAAGTTCCGACCCGCACGAAAGGCGTAACGATCTGGGCACTGTCTCAACGAGAGACTCGGTGAAATTATAGTACCTGTGAAGATGCAGGTTACCCGCGACAGGACGGAAAGACCCCGTGGAGCTTTACTGTAGCCTGATATTGAATTTTGGTACAACTTGTACAGGATAGGTAGGAGCCAGAGATCTCGGAGCGCCAGCTTCGAAGGAGGCGTCGGTGGGATACTACCCTGGTTGTATTGAAATTCTAACCCATGCCCCTTAGCGGGGCAGGAGACAGTGTCAGGCGGACAGTTTGACTGGGGCGGTCGCCTCCTAAAAGGTAACGGAGGCGCCCAAAGGTTCCCTCAGAATGGTTGGAAATCATTCGTAGAGTGTAAAGGCACAAGGGAGCTTGACTGCGAGACCTACAAGTCGAGCAGGGTCGAAAGACGGGCTTAGTGATCCGGTGGTTCCGCATGGAAGGGCCATCGCTCAACGGATAAAAGCTACCCCGGGGATAACAGGCTTATCTCCCCCAAGAGTCCACATCGACGGGGAGGTTTGGCACCTCGATGTCGGCTCATCGCATCCTGGGGCTGTAGTCGGTCCCAAGGGTTGGGCTGTTCGCCCATTAAAGCGGTACGCGAGCTGGGTTCAGAACGTCGTGAGACAGTTCGGTCCCTATCCGTCGTGGGCGTAGGAAATTTGAGAGGAGCTGTCCTTAGTACGAGAGGACCGGGATGGACACACCGCTGGTGTACCAGTTGTCTTGCCAAAGGCATCGCTGGGTAGCTATGTGTGGACGGGATAAGTGCTGAAAGCATCTAAGCATGAAGCCCCCCTCAAGATGAGATTTCCCATTACGCAAGTAAGTAAGATCCCTCAAAGACGATGAGGTAGATAGGTTCGAGGTGGAAGTGTGGTGACACATGGAGCTGACGAATACTAATCGATCGAGGACTTAACCAATATGTTTGAAGCATTCAATGCACCGTTTATCCAGTTTTGAAAGAATAAATCTTTCAATTAAATACAAAGTCTAGTGATGATGGCAAAGAGGTCACACCCGTTCCCATACCGAACACGGAAGTTAAGCTCTTTAGCGCCGATGGTAGTTGGGGGCTTCCCCCTGTGAGAGTAGGACGTCGCTAGGCAAAAAAGGAACCACTGAGAAATCAGTGGTTTTTTTGTATGTTTTGAAACCTAGAAATGTTAAAGTTTAAGAAGGTTATCAAAATATTCAAAGGGGGTCAACAGAATGGCAACAGGGCAACATAGTAAGGAAATCAATATACAGAAAAATAAATTAGAGGATTTTATTCATCATAAGGAACAATGGGCTGTTTTAATACCAGGTTACTTACATCATGAACTACTAAATGAAGATGATATGATATGGGTTTTCCAAGGAGATTTTGGCATTATTCAAAAAGCTGTTAAAGTGAAACTTAAAGTAAAAAAATCGGATGCTCATCAATTACAATTTGATTTAGAGGGTTTATCTGATCCAATAAATGGTGATGGTTCTTTTGAAGTAAAACAAAATCAAAATGAATCACCACAGCTGACTGGTAATTTAACAATGAAAGCTAGTGGATTTTTAGCAGGAATGATGAATCCAGTATTAGATAATTTTGTACCTCGACTAGTTGAACAATTAGTGGAAGCAATGGCACTTCAAGCTGCAAAAGACTAGTTGTATGATGGAAAAATTGGAGAACCGATTATTGCTGTTATCTGTAATAATCGGTTTTATTTTGATCTAGCAACTTTTACGTGTGCAAAAAGGGCGATTTAGGTATAGAAGACCCTCCTTTTCGAATAAGATATTTTTGTTGAAAAGGGATAGCTTTTTTCTCTCCTTATAATTTCGTATAATTAAGGGAGAATCTAACGAAAATAGGTGTTTGTTTTGCAAAAGAAAAAGCCAATTATAGAAAGGTTAGAACGCTTTAGACAGCAGCAGAATATTTCTTTTCATGTCCCAGGTCATAAGCATGGCGAACTGTCTCACCTTCCGCAAGCATTTAAAGATGTTATGCGTTATGATGTAACTGAATTATCCGGTTTAGATGATTTACATTACCCTGAGGAAATGATATTAGAAGCAGAAAATTTATTGGCAGATACATATGGGGCAACGAAGAGTTTCTTTTTAGTAGGAGGGTCTACTGTTGGAAATTTAGCAATGATTTATGCTACTTGTAACAAAGGCGATACCATTATTGTTCAGCGTAATGCGCATAAATCGATTTTCCATGCTATTGAACTTACTGGGGCTAAGCCAATATTTGTGTCTCCGCTATGGGATGAACGAACGATGTCGGCGACACATGTAACATATAGAGATTTAAAGGAAGCAGTAGAAAATTATTCAGAGGCGAAAGCGGTTGTTTTAACATATCCTACTTATTATGGGATGACTTCAAATGAAATACAGCAACAAATAGCTTATTGTCATGAAAAGGGGATACCTGTATTGGTGGATGAAGCACATGGCGCACATTTTAATGCATGTACGCTATTTCAGCCATCCGCATTGACATTTGGAGCAGATGTTGTTGTTCAATCAGCTCATAAGACTCTACCTGCTATGACGATGGCTTCTTTTATGCATGTTAAGTCGGAATTAATAGAGGCTGACAAAATACATTATTACTTACGCATGTTACAATCTAGTAGCCCATCTTACTTATTATTAGCATCATTAGATGATGCTCGCTATTATGTACAGACATATATGGAGAGTGATGGGGCATATATAATAGAAAAAAAGAATCAATGGGTAGATGCATTACGATCAATTGGTTCATTGGAAGTAATTGAAGTAGATGATCCACTTAAAGTATTGTTACGTGTTAATGGTTATAGTGGCTTTCAGTTACAGGAGGCATTAGAGGCAAAGCATGTTTATGGGGAACTGGCAGATGCCAATCAAGTTTTATTTGTGTTACCTTTGCTGAAGCAAGGACATACCTATCCATTTGCTGAAATCAGGGTCCGTATAAAAGAGGCTATAACGATGCTATTAAACACAGCTAAAACAGATAGCATAACTGCTTCTCAAACAGCCTATCATTTTGTACCGATTACTGAGCCTATATATACCTTTAATGAGGTTGCATCATTAAGTAAAGAGTGGTTACCCTATATGCGTACAATGGGACGAATTTCAGCAAATATGATTATCCCTTATCCACCTGGTATACCATTATTAGTACCAGGTGAAAGAATAACAGTAGCTAAGTTAAGTCAATTGGAAGAGCTATTAGCAGCAGGTGCAACATTCCAGGGGAATCATCGATTAGCAGAAAAAATGATTCAGGTTATTAAATAGTTGGAGGCAATAACAGCATGAATAGCAATTTATTTATTACATTTGAAGGACCAGAGGGAGCAGGGAAAACAACGGTCATTCAAATGATAGCAGAGCGATTAGCAAAAAATAATATAGAAGTTCTAGCAACAAGAGAACCAGGTGGAATCGAGATTGCGGAAAAAATAAGAACGATCATTTTGAATCCTGCACATACTGCGATGGATGAACGAACAGAAGCATTATTATATGCTGCAGCAAGAAGCCAGCATTATTTTGAAAAGGTACGCCCTGCCTTAGATGCAGGGAAGTTGGTTATATGTGACCGTTTTATCGATTCCTCTTTAGCCTACCAAGGATATGCAAGAGGAATCGGTGTCAATGAGGTGCTTTCTATTAATGAGTTTGCTATTGGGAAGAAATTACCTGATCTGACCATATTATTTGATCTTGCTCCAGAGGTTGGCTTAGCGCGTATTCATGCAACAGGCAATCGGGAAGTAAACCGCTTAGATGTAGAAAGTTTGCCATTTCATCAGAAGGTACGTGAAGGATATTTACAACTAGTAGAGCAGTATCCAGAGCGAATACGTGTGGTCAACGCAGATCAAGATATTGAGAATGTTGTGGAAGATGTATGGTTATTATTATTGGAAGCAATACAGTAAATGCATGAAGTTGTCTACAACAATGTGATATAATGATACTATCCATTAATTTATCTTCGCTAGGATAGCATCAATTGGGAGTATCCATTATGTCGGAGGGCAATTACCGCTGACGCTTCGCTTTCAAGCAGATCTAATTTTAGGTTAACTAACCTGCATTGTATAGGCGGGTAACATTGGTGATATTCCTCAATTTTAATGGATGTTTAAACATCTGCAGAATCAAGATAAAATTTATAAGCTAATGCTTAGGAATAGTATTAAAACCTATATAGGTGAATTTTATAAAAGGGGTGAGTGCGAATGAAGTTAGTCGTAGCTGTAGTGCAAGATCAGGATAGCAGCCGCTTATCAAATGCTTTAACGAAAAATCAGTTTCGCGCAACTAAATTAGCGAGCACAGGAGGATTTTTACGTTCAGGAAATACGACATTTCTTATAGGAACTGAAGACTCTCTCATACCCAAACTTTTAGATATTATTCGGGATAATTGTCGGGCAAGAGAGCAAATGGTTGCACCCGTTTCTCCGTTAGGAGGAAATGCTGATTCCTATATACCTTACCCTGTGGAGGTAGAGGTGGGAGGAGCTACCGTATTTGTTTTACCGATTGAACAATTCCATCATTTTTAAAAAGTAGCCTCCGAAGCTAAATCATTGATTATTTGTTACTATTAAACATTTTATTTAAAATCGATTATGCGTAGGAGAAATAGATGAAAATTGTGGGGGCGAAACCAGCTTGAAAATTAATCAAGATATACGTGTCGGGTTAAATACAAATCGCAAAGAGCCACTACAAAATAATAATCAAAATAACCGATTTGGAGATATGGTCGTCAAGCAAGGTAATAAGTTGCAAACAGAACAACTCACACGTTTGTTAGGGGATATATCTACTGCAGGGGACCGAGTAGCTAGATCACGTAATTTACGAGAACTTGCTAGGTTTAAAATGCTTGTAAAACGATTTCTACAAGAGACAGTAGAACATGGTATGGAGTTAAAACAATCACATACCTGGAATCGTTTTGGTGAAGGAAGACGTCTGAAAATCATTGAGACCATTGATACACGTCTTGTCGAGCTTGCACAGGATCTCTTAGACGAAGAAAAAGAAGCAATAGATCTTCTTGATAAAATCGGTGAAATTAAAGGCTTATTAATTAATTTATATATGTAAAACCCGTGTCTCGTTCTCATATAGGCGCGGGCTTTTTTCAAATGTTGATGTGGCAACTCGCCATTAAAGTAGAACAACGGCAATGTTTCTTTACAGAAAACCAAAAGTGCAAGAAAGTACCACTTTTGTTGTAGAAACAGGAAGGAATTTAAATGTATGGCCAAGAATTTTGAAGAGCTACTCACACTACAACCAGTCGTAATGAAGCAACTTCAAACGATTTTTGACAAGAACAGATTAGCACATGCATATATTTTTGATGGTGAAAAAGGGACAGGCAAGGCAGATATTATGCACTTTTTTGTCAAATTGATGTTATGTGAGCAACCAAATGGAAATGTTCCATGTGAAACATGTCGAAATTGCAAACGTGTAGATTCGGGAAATCATCCAAATATTCATCAAATTTATCCAGATGGTCAATTTATAAAAATTGATCAGATGCGAGAACTCATTGGAGAAATGAAAATGATGGGTGTAGAAGAAGGACGTAAGATTTATGTGCTTCATCATGCAGACCGTCTTAATACAGCCTCTGCTAATATGATACTTAAATTTTTAGAGGAGCCAGATGGAGAGGTAACTGCTATATTACTAACGGAGCAAATGCAGTCAATACTTCCAACTATCCGTTCTCGTTGCCAACATATCAAATTTCAAAAAATGCCACGTCATGTTTTATTGAAGCATTTACAGGAAAATAATATTTCACATTCAATGGCTTCAACAGTAAGCATGATGACAAACGAGCTCGAAACAGCTATATTTTTAGCAAATGATGAGCAGTTTGCACTCGCTCGAAAAACAGTGTTAAAATTAGTAGAGGCCATTCGGCAAAATGTACATGAAGCAATGCTTATTGTGCATGAAGAGTGGTTGCCTCACTTTAAAGAAAAAAGCGAGATGGAACAAGCATTGGATTTACTACTATTTGCTTACCGTGATATAGTGTCAATAAAAGCTAATCCCGAGGCAGCTTGTACTTATCCAGACATGTTACCACTATTTAAAGAAGTTGCGTTATATTCCACTTATGATAAATTGTCAAATCAGCTGGAATCTATTTTACAAGCACGCGCATCTTTACAGCGTAACATGAATAGGACGTTATTGATGGAGCAGTTAATGCTAAATCTGCAGGAGGGATATACATTTGTATAATGTAGTAGGAGTCCGCTTTAAAAAGGCGGGTAAAATATATTATTTTGATCCGGCATCATTTCTACTAGAAGATAATCAATATGTTATTGTAGAGACAGCCCGCGGTGTAGAGTATGGAAAGGTAGTTGTCCCTCAAAAGGTAGTGGGTGATAATGATGTTGTATTACCACTAAAACAAGTACTTAGACCAGCAGATGATCGTGATCGTATACAAGTAGAGGAAAATGCAGCAGAATCAAAACGCGCATTTGAACTCGCTAGTACTAAAATTATAGAGCATAATTTAGAAATGAAACTTGTAGATGTTGAATATACATTTGATCGTAATAAAATTATTTTTTACTTTACAGCTGAAGGACGAGTTGATTTCAGGGATCTAGTAAAAGATTTAGCCTCTGTTTTTAGAACACGTATTGAACTTCGCCAAATCGGTGTGCGTGATGAAGCGAAGCTTTTAGGTGGTATCGGTCCATGTGGTAGAATGCTTTGTTGCTCCACATTTTTGGGTGATTTTGAGCCCGTTTCTATTAAAATGGCTAAAGATCAAAACTTATCATTAAATCCCTCAAAAATATCTGGCCTTTGTGGACGTTTAATGTGTTGCTTAAAGTATGAAAATGATGAATATGAAGAAGCAAAAGAGGGCATGCCAGATGTTGGTGAGATAACAATGACACCAGATGGCCGTGGGAAAGTAGTAGGGATAAATGTGCTGGAAAGACTTATTCAAGTATATTTACACGAGCAAGAACGCACAGTTGAGTATACACTAGAAGAACTGCTAGCATGCGAAAAAAATCTTATTTAAGATAGAGAATTTAACGAGGTGGCTTGGGTGAAGGACCGTAATTTCTTAGATACCGTTATGGAGTTCGAACAACAGCTCGAAGCAATGCAGGAGCAATTTGGTGCATTGAAACAATTTGTAGCGTTAATGATGGAAGAGCATAAGGCGCTTGAAACAGAAAACCATCACCTACGTACACGTCTAGAAGAACTACTTTCTAATACAAACTCCGTACAAGCTGCTGAAGTAAAGAAAGAAAGTCCGCTAGATATTGGTGAGGGATATGATAACTTAGCTCGCCTCTACCAAGAGGGCTTCCATGTTTGCCATGTTCATTTTGGAAGTTCACGTAAGGGTGAGGATTGTCTGTTTTGTCTATCATTTTTAAATAAACAGAATGTGTAATAAAAGGCTGATTCCCGCTACGGTGGTGTCAGTCTTTTGTTTTGTAGCGTAGGAGGAGTAAGCATGGAAAAATGGCTAAAAGGTGATGAGCGGTTAGATTATTTGTTGGCTGAGAATTTACGTATTATTCAAAGTCCCTCTGTCTTTTCGTTCTCATTAGATGCAGTGTTGCTTTCGAAGTTTGTCAGTATTCCTTATCATAAGGGGAAAATTGTTGATTTATGCTCAGGAAATGGTGTGATACCACTTTTTTTAAGTGCACGTACAAAGGGACAAATAACGGGAGTTGAAATTCAGCCACGTTTATTTGATATGGCTGAGAGAAGTATCCGTTATAATCAGCTAGAACAGCAAATACAAATGATTCTTGGAGATGTCAAAGAAATACCGAAACAACTAGGCATTGAAAAGTATGATGTGGTTACCTGTAATCCACCCTATTTTTTAGCACATGAAGCAAGTGATAAAAATCTTAGTGAGCATCATGCCATTGCACGACATGAATTGTATTTAACATTGGAAGAAGCGATTCAATCAGCAAGTAAATTATTAAAGCAAGGGGGCAAGGCCGCATTTGTCCACCGACCAGGGCGATTATTAGATATTGTGACAGCTATGCGAGCAAATCGCTTAGAGCCTAAACGGATGCAGCTCATTTATCCAAAGGAAGGGAAAGAGGCTAATACATTATTAATAGAAGGAATAAAAGATGGAAAGCCTGATTTGAAAATTCTGCCGCCGTTGTTTGTTTATGATGCCAATAATGAATACACGGCAGAAGTGAGAGAAATTCTTTATGGAAAAGAGTAATAATCACTACTTTTATGTGTTAGAGTGTGCTGATCAAACTCTTTATGCAGGGTATACAAATAATATAGAAAAACGTGTTGCTGTACATAACGCTGGTAAAGGAGCAAAATATACAAGAGCTAGAGGTCCAGTGAAATGTATTTATAAAGAAAAATTTGAGACAAAACAAGAAGCAATGCGTACTGAATATGCCTTTAAGCAATTAACAAGAACACAGAAAATTAATTATATAAGGAGGGGTGAATCGTGAAATCACAAAAAAGTACAATACACGATCAGACAGGTTGTTTATATCTGGTAGGAACACCTATTGGAAACTTAGAGGATATGAGTGTGCGAGCACTTCGCATTTTAAAAGAAGCCGATATTATCGCTGCAGAAGATACTAGAAACACCAAAAAGCTGTGCAACTACTTTGAGATTGAAACACCACTGATTAGCTACCATGAACATAATCTAGCCGTGGGTGGAGAAAAATTATTAACATTACTACAAGAAGGAAAAACAATTGCATTAGTAAGTGATGCAGGTTTACCTTGTATTTCTGATCCAGGTGCAGATATAGTTGAAAAAGCAATTGCTCAAAACTTTTCTGTCGTACCAGTGCCAGGGCCTAATGCAGCAATTTCAGCGTTAATTGCATCTGGGTTGTCGCCACAACCATTTTTCTTTTATGGATTTTTGAATCGTGGGAAAAAGGAACGTCGCCAGCAATTAGAACAATTAAAAAAACGCCAAGAAACGATTTTACTATATGAGGCACCACATCGCTTAAAGGATACATTAAAAGATATGGAAGCTATACTCGGGGAACGTCGTGTCGTTTTAGCTCGAGAGCTGACAAAGAAGTTTGAAGAGTTTTTACGAGGTACATTGGCTGAAGCTGTAGAATGGTCACAAACAGAGGAAATACGAGGAGAGTTTTGTATTGTTCTGGAAGGTAATAGCTGTCTAGAAGAGGAAGATCATGAAGAAGCCTATTGGCAAAACATGTCCATTGTTGAACATGTTGATTTCATTATCAATCAATCGAATGTATCCTCAAAAGAAGCCATTAAAGAAGTAGCTAAGTTAAGACAAAAGGCAAAGCGAGATGTTTATAATGAATATCATAGTGAATAATAGTAAAGAGTTACCTTATTAGGGTAGCTCTTTATTTTTATTTTGTTACTGTATCCGAAACTAAAAGTAGAAATGTAATAATTTTGAGACACAATTTTAAATTGATAATAATTGTAAATAATAGTACCCTTAAGTAGCAAGGTCTGACATGTACATTATAAGGGGTCAAGAATTTGGTTATATTAAAAACAGAAACACCTAAATCACTGTGTTGATTTAGGTGAGTAACTAATTATTTTTTTAAGTTAGATTGAATTTCTTTAACTAACATTTCAGCGCCTTCTGGACTTAAAATTAATTTGCCTCCAACTAGACGGAAGTTATCATCTGAAACTTCA
Organism: Lysinibacillus sp. FSL P2-0066; assembly: GCF_037969495.1. Taxonomy (NCBI): domain Bacteria; kingdom Bacillati; phylum Bacillota; class Bacilli; order Caryophanales; family Bacillaceae; genus Lysinibacillus; species Lysinibacillus sp. FSL P2-0066. The sequence continues at coordinate 67,061 of NZ_CP150202.1, forward strand.
CCAGTAACAGCACATGTCATATTAGGCATATATTTTTTTAAGATGATTTTATCATCATCCACATAGATTTCTAAAGCGTCCTTTTCAGCAATACCTAGCGTACGGCGTAACTCGATAGGAATTACTACACGACCTAACTCATCGACTTTACGAACAATCCCTGTTGATTTCATAATAGATTTCCTCCTAATTTATAAAAGTTATATTGGTATTTCGTCAAATTTCGACATTATTTCTTTGTCTGATAGTTATCATACCAAGTAATGCCATAAACGTCAATTAATTAATGCACTAATATTATGGTTTTTGAAAAAAATTTTTGAGAAGAATGCAGGTATTTTAATTTTTTTAAAAGGTTTTTAATAAATATTTTTGTTAATAGTAAAAAAGGTTCTTATTTAAGTCATTTAATGGATTAAATATATTATTCGACAATTTTCGCGTTTAATAAACTTTCATTGAAACGAATTTCGTACTTCGTTAGAATAGAAAGTATATTGTAAAACAATGGAGGCAGTTCTTGTGAGTGAACAACAAAAAACATTCTATATAACAACACCCATCTACTATCCAAGTGGGAAATTTCATATTGGTACGGCATATACAACAGTAGCATCTGATACTATTGCACGCTATAAACGTTTAAAAGGTTATGATGTACGCTTTTTAACAGGAATGGACGAACATGGCCAAAAAATTCAAGAAAAAGCAGCTGAAGCGGGTAAACATCCTCAAGATTATGTAAATGAAATTGCAGATGCTGCGAAAAAACTTTGGGGTTTAATGGATATTTCTTATGATGACTTTATTCAAACAACGCAGGATCGACATACGAAAGCTGTCGAAAAGATTTTCCAAAAGTTTTTAGATAATGGTGATATTTATAAAGGTCAATATGAAGGCTGGTACTGTACACCGTGTGAATCATTCTTTACTGAGACTCAACTAGTTGACGGGAATTGTCCAGATTGTGGTCGTCCAGTGCACAAGGTTAAAGAAGAATCGTACTTCTTTAATATGAAGAAATATGCAGATCGTTTATTAGCTTATTATGAAGAGAACCTTGAATTCATTGAGCCAGAATCACGAAAAAATGAAATGATTAACAACTTCATTAAACCAGGGCTAGAGGATTTATCGGTATCAAGAACATCCTTCGATTGGGGAATTAAAGTACCAGGAGATCCAAAACATGTAATTTATGTATGGGTTGATGCATTAACGAATTATATTACATCCTTAGGTTATCTATCAGAAGATGAATCACTATTCAATAAATATTGGCCAGCAGATGTACATGTAGTTGGGAAGGATATTGTTCGTTTCCACACGATTTATTGGCCAATCTTCTTAATGGCATTAGATTTGCCATTACCGAAAAAAGTATTTGCACATGGTTTTATTATGATGAAGGACGGAAAAATGTCTAAATCAAAAGGCAATGTGATTTATCCAGAAATGTTAATCGAGCGTTATGGACTAGATGCGACACGTTATTTCCTATTACGTGAATTACCATTTGGATCTGATGGGGTATTTTCACCAGAATCATTTATTGAACGTACAAACTTTGATCTGGCAAATGATTTAGGGAACTTATTAAATCGTACAATTTCAATGATTAATAAGTATTTTAATGGTATTATTCCGACAGAAAATCTTCAATCGACAGAATTTGATGCAGCTTTAAAAGAGCAAGCTGAGTCAGTACGTATTAAATATGAAGAAAGTATGGAAAAAATGCAATTTAGTGTCGTTCTAGCGGACTTATGGACGCTTGTTTCACGTACAAATAAGTATATAGATGAGACACAGCCTTGGGTGTTAGCAAAAGAGGAATCAGACAAGCCAAAATTAGGTGCTGTTATGCGAAATTTGGCAGAAAGCTTACACCAAATTGCTGTCATGTTGCAACCATTTATGACAACAACTCCGAAACGTATGATCGATCAGTTAGGATTAGATGACAAATTCTTAGCATGGGATACAATTGAAACATTCGGCAATACTATTCCAGCAAACATTAAAGTGGTAGAAAAAGGGATACCAATTTTCCCCCGCTTAGAAAACGAGGTTGAGATTGCTTATATTCGTGAGGAAATGCGTGGTTCTGTGAAAACACCACAAGAGGAAGAAAGTAAAAAGGCTACAGCGACTGACGAAAATCCAGAAATTCCTGAAATTACTATTGATGATTTTATGAAAGTTGATTTGCGAGTAGCGACGGTGACTGCATGTGAAACTGTTCCAAAAGCAGACAAATTATTAAAGCTTCAAGTCGATCTAGGATATGAGCAACGCCAAGTAGTTTCAGGTATTGCAAAATTCTATACACCAGATGATTTAATAGGTCAAAAAGTGATTGTCGTAGCAAATTTAAAACCAGTAAAATTACGTGGTGAATTATCACAAGGAATGATTTTAGCTGGTGAGAAAGATGGAATTTTAAAATTAGCATCCGTTGATCCTGAACTCGAAAATGGTGCAAAAGTAAAGTAATGAACTTAAGGAGGCCTGCTGAATATGAATTATTCAGCAGGCTTTTCAAATCTGTAAGGAAAATTGAGATTAAATTATTTTGAAATAATTTAAGTTGCATAAAAAATGGGGTTTTGTGGGTTTAAAGTACTATTTCGAGCAATGTCGAATAAGTGGAATGACACAATACCAAATAGTTTGTAATGAAATTGTAATGCTTACGAAAAATATGAAATAATAAATTTTAATAAAATCAATGTTAGGAGAATGAAGATGTTTATAGATACACACGTACATTTAAACGCAGATCAGTATGAGGAAGATCTTCAAGAGGTGATTGATAGAGCCCTTGAAGCTAAAGTAGAAAGAATGGTTGTTATTGGTTTTGACCGTAAAACCATTGAGAGAACAATGCAACTAATAGAGCAATATGACTTTGTATACGGTGTCATTGGTTGGCATCCAGTAGATGCGATTGATTGTACTCAACAAGATTTAGAGTGGATTGAGGAATTAGCATCACATCCAAAAATAGTTGGCATTGGTGAAACAGGATTGGATTACTATTGGGATAAGTCTCCAAAGGATGTTCAACAGGAACTTTTTCGCAAGCAAATTCAATTAGCTCAAAAGATCAATTTGCCAATCATTATTCATAATAGGGATGCAACGGGTGATGTTGTTCAAATTTTACGTGAAGAAAATGCTGCATCTGTAGGGGGGGTTATGCACTGCTTTAGTGGAAGTGTAGAAACAGCACGTGAATGTATAGGTATGAATTTTATGATTAGTCTTGGGGGACCAGTGACATTTAAAAATGCACGCCTACCAAAGGAAGTAGCTACAGAAATAGCTCTTGAGCACTTAATGATTGAAACAGACGCTCCTTATTTAGCTCCACATCCACATCGAGGTAAGCGCAATGAGCCCGCTTTCGTGCCTTTAGTTGCTGAGGAAATCGCACGTTTGAAAGGGTTGACAATTGAGGAAATTGCACAAGCAACAACAGCCAATGCGAAAAAATTTTTTGGGATTGACAATTAACTAGCTTAGATGCCTCCAATACTGGGTTTGTGGTTGGCAAAAAACAAGAAGTCAATTTTCAAAGAAATACTTTCGGGTTGACAGTGCCAAAACTAGTCCGTATAATCCAACCTTGTATTAAGGAGGCGTTTTTTCATGTCAAATAATTCCATGAAAAACTTGTTCTTAGGATCATTGAGGAGTAAGCAAACAGTGATAAGAATTATTTCACTTGTCCTGTTTGTGTCTGTAATCTCTTTCGTGCTTTATCAAGGTACGAAAAAATCCGTTAAGCTTGAAGCGAATGGAGAAACAATCGAAGTATCAACACATGCCAAAACTGTAGAACAATTATTACAAAATCAAAATATAGATATAGCAGAGCATGACAAAATTTCACCCTCTCTGAACACCAAAATTGTTAATGGATTAGCAATTACATGGGAACAGGCAAAAGAAGTAACTATTTCAGTTGATGGAAATCAGTCAAAAGTTTGGACAACTGAAACACTTGTGAAGGACATTTTGAAGGAAGCAAATATTAAAGTATCTGAACATGACTCTTTAGCGCAAGGTCTAGATACTGAACTAGGAGCAGAAAACAAAATCGATATTCAAAAAGCGTTTCAAGTAACGCTTGTCGATGGCGTAAATAAAAGACAAGTATGGTCCACTTCGACTACGGTCGCTAACTTTTTAAAACAACAAGGAATTCAGCTAAATGAATTCGATCGTGTCGAAAATAACCTGGAGAACGTTATTACTCCGGAGAGTAAAATCACAGTAGTTCGCGTAGAAAAGGTTATCGATGTAGTGGAAGACTCTTTAGATTTCGCAGTTGAAAAGAAGCAGGATGCTTCATTGCAAAAGGGGAAACAAAAAGTAGTAGCAACAGGCGAGAAGGGCTCAATTTCTCGTACGTATGAGGTTGTCAAAGAAAATGGTAAGGTTGTGGAAAAAAACCTGCAATCTGAAAAAGTTTTAAAAGAGCCGAAGAAACAAGTGGTTGCAGTAGGCACAAAAACAATCGTTGCAAGCGCAGCAACTGTTTCACGTGGTTCTGCAGAGCCTGCTAACGGTAAAGAATTTTATGTAACGGCAACAGCTTATACACCATATTGCAACGGTTGTACAGGTACATCAGCAACTGGTATAAACCTACGTTCAAATTCTGGCTTGAAGGTGATAGCAGTTGACCCTTCTGTTATTAAGTTAGGCTCAAAGGTTTGGGTAGAAGGCTATGGTACCGCTATTGCTGGGGATACTGGTGGGTCAATTAAGGGTAATAAGATTGACATACTTGTACAAACAGATGCCCAAGCACGTAACTGGGGGCGTAAGAAAGTGCGTGTTAAAGTATTAAATTAGAAAAATTGTAAAATTAATCAAAATGTTTTTCACAAATGGAGCTTTCCTGTTTTGACTGGCGGGAAGGCTTCTTTATTATTTTTTAGCAAATAATATTTGTAAGGTATGTATAGCAGAAGTTGAATAAGATAAGTTCATCTGTACCTTGTATTCCTGTACAAATCGTATAGAGCAGTTGTAAAATGGTCAGAAGATAAGGTAGATAGAAAAGAGGAGCCTTTTTGCAAATTAAAGAAATTATTGTTGTTGAAGGAAAAGACGATACGACAGCTATTAAACGTGCTGTACAAGCAGATACTATAGAAACAAATGGATCTGCAATTTCTGAAGAAACATTAAAACGAATTCAGCACGCCCAAGAAAAACGTGGAGTTATTGTATTTACAGATCCCGACTATCCAGGACGTCGAATACGCGCCATTATAGAGGAGCGTGTACAAGGGGTGAAGCATGCCTTTTTACCAAAAGCCAAAACAATTGCTAAAAACGGTAAAGGGCTAGGTATTGAACATGCTGCTGACGATGATATACGTGAGGCACTTCAACATGTCTATACCCCTATTCATGGCGTGCTACACGAAGAGGTGATTACACTGGAAGATTTAATGACAGCTCGTTTAATTGGACATCCACAGTCAAAGCAGCGTCGTGATCGACTAGGGGAAATCTTAAATATAGGTGCTACAAATGGTAAACAACTTCATAAAAGAATGAAAATGTTTCAGATTACAGAGGAGCAATTTGGTGCGGCTATCGCACAGTTAGATCAGGAGGAAAATGATGCATAAGGATATTGCGGCACCAATTCGAACACAAGAAATTTTAAAAAAATATGGTTTTTCATTTAAAAAAAGCTTAGGTCAAAACTTCTTAATTGATCCTAACATTTTAAGAAATATAGTGAGTCACGCCCATTTAACTGAGAATAGTGGCGCAATTGAAGTTGGTCCTGGTATCGGTGCATTAACTGAACATTTGGCGAGAAGCGCTAAAAAGGTAGTTTCCTTTGAAATCGACCAACGTTTATTGCCCGTACTAGAAGACACACTTAGTCCATACAATAATGTGTCTATCATCCACTCTGACATACTTAAGGCAGATGTTGAGAAAGTAATTGCAGATGAGATGCCAGGTATTGATGATATTATGGTTGTGGCCAATTTACCGTATTATGTAACGACTCCAATTTTAATGAAATTACTCAATGACCGATTACCGATCCGTGGTTTTGTTGTGATGATGCAGAAAGAGGTAGCAGACCGTATAACGGCTAAGCCAGGGACGAAAGAATATGGTTCTTTATCAATTGCCATTCAATATTACGTGAAAGCAGATATTGCAATGACAGTGCCTAAAACAGTTTTCATGCCACAACCTAACGTCGACTCTGCTGTAATTCGTCTTATCAAGCATGAGGAACCACCAGTAAAAGTAATAGATGAGGATTTTTTATTTGTTGTAACACGGGCCTCATTCGTACAGCGAAGAAAAACGATCTATAATAACCTGCAATCTGGTTTACCAAATGGAAAGGTGAAAAAGGATCAAATTTTACAGGCATTAGAGCTAGCTAATATTGAGCCAACTCGCCGTGGAGAAACACTTTCTATTCAAGAGTTTGGGAAATTAGCTGATGCACTGCATCCTGTTTTTGCAAAGTAAAAATTTTTGTTAACATTTTTTCGGATATGTAAAAAAATAAATATTTTTTATAAAAAATAAGTTGACAAAATTTATAAGAGGCTGATAAAATATTATATTTTGTTGACATTTTTAGGCCATTAGCTTATACTTGTTATTAGTGAGGTGTAAGCGAAAATGCCAAAAACTTTAGCGGACATTAAAAAGTCGTTGGATTGTCATTTGGGTAAACGTTTGCAATTAAAAGCAAACGGTGGTCGCAAGAAAACGGTTGAGTGTGCAGGGATACTACGTGAGACATATCGCGCCATCTTTGTAGTCGAACTCGATCAAGAAGACAATACGTGCAAGCGCGTATCGTATAGCTACACAGATATTTTAACTGAAGCAGTAGAGATTACATTTTTAGACGAAGCAAAGGCTGCTGTCGCAAAATAGTTTCTAGTACTTATTTCTATATTTTAGAAACACTCATGTATGTTAAAAATACATGAGTGTTTTGCGTTTTCATGGGCATACTAAATTCGTCAGTTGTTAAAGGAGGAGTTTATATGCCTAGAAAAGGTATCATGTCACCTCGATTAAAAGAAGAGATCGCAAAAGAGCTTGGATTTTATGATGTTGTGCAAAAGGAAGGCTGGGGCGGCATAAAAGCTCGTGATGCCGGTAATATGGTCAAACGTGCCATAGAAATGGCTGAACGGGCAAGTAGTGAGCAAGAGCGTAAGTAGGCTGTTTTTGTTAAAATAGTCATCTTATCAAGTTTCATTCAGCAGGGATGAAAATCCTTACTAACACAACAAATACAACTGACGAGAGAGAGCCGTTACTCCGAATAGGGTAAACGGTTCTTTTTTTCCATTTTCGTATTCTCAATATGGTAAAATAAAATGAATAATCTTGCGCGAAAAAAAGAACTGTTTATACGTGTAGCTATAAGGGAGGAAGAAAGATGCTTTATGTAAAGGCGCCTGCAAAAATCAATTTAACATTAGATGTACTTTATAAAAGACCAGATAATTTTCACGAAGTGGAGATGGTTATGACAACAGTCGATTTAGCTGATCGTATCAGTCTTGAATCTCGAGAAGATGGTGTTATTCAAATAATTTCAACAGATAACTTTGTACCAAATGACCATCGTAATTTTGCTTATCAGGCAGCGCGTCTCATTAAAGATACATACGGCATTAGACAAGGTGTATCCATTACAATTGAAAAGGAAATACCCATAGCAGCAGGGCTCGCAGGAGGCAGTAGTGATGCAGCTGCAACATTAAAAGGGCTAAATGAACTGTGGAATTTAGGTTTATCAATAGATGAATTAGCGGAGCTTGGTGCTAAAATTGGCTCGGATGTTTCGTTTTGTGTTTACGGAGGCACGGCACTCGCTACAGGACGAGGCGAAAAAATAAAAGAATTACCAGCTCCACCTAACTGTTGGGTTGTACTAGCTAAACCTAAAATTGGTGTGTCGACAGCAGAAGTATATGGGGGTCTTAAGGTTGAAGGACTGGAACACCCAAATACAAAGCAGATGATACAAGCTATAGAGACAAAAGATTATGAGCTATTATGTTCTTCATTAGGAAATGTTTTGGAAACTGTAACATTTAAGCTCCACCCAGAAGTTGTGATGTTAAAGGAACAAATGAAGCGCTTTGGGGCAGATGCCACGTTAATGAGTGGAAGCGGTCCAACTGTATTTGGGCTTGTGGATAGTGAAGCTCGTGTAAGTCGCATTTATAATGGTTTACGTGGTTTTTGTGAGGAAGTTTATGCAGTACGAATTTTAGGTGAGCGAAATACGCTTGCTTAGAAACGCAAATTTGTGTTAATTTTACCTATAAATATTCGTGTTTAGGAGAGGGTCGCATGAAATGGAAGCGTAGTGAACGACTTGTTGATATGACGTACTACTTACTAGAACATCCACATCAGCTGATCCCGCTAACTTATTTTTCAGAACTATATCAATCTGCTAAGTCATCCATTAGTGAGGATTTAACGATTGTAAAAGAAACTTTCGAAGAAAAAGGAATCGGGTTATTGATGACAGTGCCGGGTGCTGCAGGAGGAGTAAAGTATATTCCGAAAATGTCCGAGGCAGAAGTACGTTTAGTGATTGAAGATTTAAAAGCAGAGCTAGAACATTCAGATCGATTGTTACCAGGCGGTTACTTATTTATGACAGATTTGCTTGGAAACCCAGATTTAATAAATCGAGTAGGAAAGGTCTTTGCCTCTGCCTTTGCAGATCAACAAATCGATGTCATAATGACAGTAGCAACTAAAGGGATTTCTATTGCCCATGCCATTGCAAGACATTTAAATGTACCAGTGGTTGTTGTGAGAAGAGATAGTAAAGTAACAGAAGGTTCTACAGTTAGCATTAACTATGTATCTGGTTCTTCCAGAAGAATTCAGACAATGGTATTATCAAAAAGAAGCATGAAGAGTGGACAACGTGTATTAATTACGGACGACTTTATGAAGGTCGGCGGTACTATGAATGGCATGAAAAATCTCTTAGAGGAGTTTGACTGTCAGCTAGCAGGCATTGCCGTGCTTGTGGAGGCTGAGCATGCGGACGAAACATTAGTAGATGATTATTATTCACTTGTAAAGCTTCATGAAGTTAATGAAAAAGATCGAACAATTGCATTAAGTGAAGGTAACTATTTTTCTAAAAGGGGACATGACAAATGAAAGTAGTAGCAACAACAAATGCACCAGCAGCAATCGGACCATATTCACAAGGTATTATTGTTAACGGAATGTTTTATAGCTCTGGTCAAATTCCATTAACAGCTACAGGGGATTTAGTGGAAGGCGATATAACTGTACAAACAAATCAAGTGTTTGCTAATTTAAAAGCAGTTTTAGCGGAAGCTGGAACTTCTTTAGATAATGTTGTGAAAACAACAGTATTTATGAAGGACATGAATGACTTTGTAGCGATGAATGAAGTTTATGCAAATCATTTTGGTGATCATAAACCAGCGCGTTCAGCGGTAGAGGTAGCCCGTCTTCCGAAGGATGTAAAAGTAGAAATCGAAGTAATCGCGATCGTAAAATAAATTAAGCTTGTAAAGCTCACTAAAGAGAATCTTTATTCTTTTTAGTGAGTTTTTTTAAGCTGACAAACAATTGTCAAAAATTCCGTATATAAGAAAAAATATTATTCTAATAAGTATTCAAATTTTTTAGAAAATTTGATAGACTATGAAAAGGAAAATATTCGGTAATTGAGAATATGATATTTTCATTTAGGCATCCAAGAAGAGAGGTGGTGAGAAAATGGAAGTTACTGATGTAAGGTTACGTCGGGTACAGACGGATGGTCGCATGCGTGCGATTGCTTCCATTACACTTGATAATGAGTTTGTTGTTCACGATATTCGTGTAATTGATGGAAATACTGGTTTATTTGTAGCTATGCCTAGTAAACGAACACCAGATGGGGAATTTAGAGATATTGCTCATCCAATTAATTCTGATACTCGAAATAAAATTCAGGAGATCATTTTAAACGAGTATCATAACTCTAGTGAAGTAGAGGAAGCTGGTAAAGAGGAAGAATTAGAGGGAATCGGTGTGTAATGGATAGGTAATAACTTACTTTTTAAGGATATGTTACAAACTGATGGTAAAAAAGATATCAAGAACTCTTCTAGATGGAAGGGTTCTTTTTATTTTGATAAAAAGATAATATGAGCAATTTTAGGATATACTTCATGACATTCGAGCATAAGGTGCATTGGATTTAGGAATTCATGTTTTTGTCAACTCTACATGCCTTGAAAATAGATGAATTTTGCTATATAGTCATAAGAGAAAATGAGCGTATTGGAGGACTTACAGATGAGCAATGTTTTTGCTGTCATTTTGGCTGCAGGTCAAGGTACACGTATGAAGTCCAAATTATATAAAGTGCTCCATCCAGTATGTGGGAAACCTATGGTACAACATGTGGTGGATCATATTCAAACGTTAGATGTGAAGCGCATTGTAACGGTAGTCGGACATGGTGCTGAAAAAGTGCAACAACAGCTTGGAGATAAAAGTGAGTATGTACTGCAGGCTGAACAATTAGGTACAGCGCATGCTGTGCAACAAGCAGAGGCTATTTTAGGTAATGAAGAAGGTACAACATTAGTTGTATGTGGAGATACACCACTAATTCGTCCTGAAACGATGCAAGCTCTATTCGAACATCATCAAGCAAAGAATGCTAAAGCAACTATTTTAACTGCAATTGCTGAAAATCCAACTGGCTATGGCCGTATATTACGTGGCAGTAACGGACAGGTGGAGCAAATTGTTGAACAAAAGGATGCTTCAGCAGAGCAGCAATTAGTAAAAGAAATAAACACAGGCACATATTGCTTTGATAACAAATTATTATTTGAAACATTGAAGCTTGTGAAAAATGATAATGCTCAAGGTGAATACTATTTACCAGATGTCATTGAAATTTTACAAAAGCAAGGTGATATTGTTGAAGCATATGTCACTGATGATTTTGAAGAAACACTAGGTGTTAACGATCGCGTGGCTTTATCACAAGCCGAGACATTAATGCGTACAAGAATCAACGAGAAGCATATGCGGAATGGTGTAACAATTATCCATCCTGAAACAACGCATATTAGTGCAGATGCAGTTATTGGGCGTGATACGGTGATTCAACCTGGCTCAATGATTGAAGGTGCTACTGTGATCGGTGAAGATTGCATTATCGGGCCAAACACTCAAATCATAGATAGCCGCGTTGGTGATCGTACAACTATACATTCTTCAGTTGTCCGTGAAAGCGCTATTGCAGAGGATACTGCTATTGGGCCATTTGCTCATATTCGACCACTTTCAGACATCGGTAGTCATGTCAAAATTGGTAACTTTGTAGAAGTGAAGAAAAGCAAGCTAGATAATGGCTCGAAAGTTTCACATTTAAGTTATATTGGCGATGCTGAGATCGGTAGTAACGTCAATATTGGTTGTGGTTCCATTACAGTAAACTATGATGGAAAAAACAAGTTCAAAACAATTATTGAAGATGATGTATTTGTAGGATGTAATACTAACTTAGTAGCGCCAGTGAAAGTTGGAAAAGGTTCATTTATTGCAGCAGGTTCTACAATTACAAAAGAAGTTCCTGAAGATGCACTTGCCATAGCTCGTGCAAGACAAGAAAACAAACCGAATTATGTAAGCAAATTAAATTCAAAATAATTATCAACTAAACAGGAGGCCATCATGCCGTATCATTATGCAAACTCACAATTAAAAATATTTTCACTTAACTCTAATAATCCATTAGCTCAAGAAATTGCGCAGGAAATGGGCGTAGAATTAGGTAAATCTTCTGTTAAGCACTTCAGTGATGGAGAGATTCAAATTAGCATTGAAGAAAGTATTCGAGGTTGTGATGTGTTTATCGTGCAGTCTACTTCTGCACCTGTAAACGAACATTTAATGGAGCTTTTAATTATGGTAGATGCAGTTAAACGTGCATCTGCTCGTACAGTAAACGTTGTAATGCCTTATTATGGTTATGCACGCCAAGATCGTAAAGCAAAAGCGCGCGAGCCAATTACAGCTAAATTAGTGGCAAACCTACTTGAAACTGCTGGTGCAACACGTGTTATCGTATTAGATTTACACGCACCTCAAATCCAAGGGTTCTTCGATATCCTAATCGACCACTTAATGGCAGTACCATTACTATCTGATTACTTCAAATCTAAAGGTATTCCAGGAGATGAGATCGTTATTGTTTCACCAGATCATGGTGGGGTAACACGTGCTCGTAAAATGGCTGAACGATTAAAAGCACCGATTGCAATTATTGACAAACGTCGTCCGAAACCAAACGTTGCGGAAGTGATGAACATTGTTGGTAATGTTGATGGTAAAGTGGCAATCTTGATTGATGATATTATTGATACAGCAGGTACAATTACAATTGGGGCAGATGCGTTACGTGCTGCTGGTGCAAAAGAAGTTTACGCTTGCTGTTCACACCCTGTATTATCTGGTCCAGCAATTGAACGTATTGAAAACTCTGCTATTAAAGAATTAGTGGTGACAAATACAATTCAGCTTTCAGACGAGAAAAAATCTCCAAAAATTACAGAGCTTTCTGTAGCTAAATTAATGGCGGATGCTATCTCTCGCGTTTATGAAAATAAATCTGTAAGTACTCTATTTGATTAATAAAAATTGTAAGTATAAGACCAATCTACTCTTTGAGTAGATTGGTCTTTTCTATATAAATTGGACACTATTTCATCAAGACGAAGAAATAGATGAGTGTTTTATGTGTGAGCCTTCTCACAAAGGGGTATAATAATAATGTGTCTTAATAATATTTACTCTACCTTAAACAAATAGAGCTAAGTATTATCATAGCCTACAACGAATTATTGTTGAGGCGTAAATAATTTTCTTGGAAGGGGAATAAAGAAGTATGAGTACAGTATTAAGTGTTACAAAGCGCGAAACTGGGCATCGTTCAACATTAACCCAACTTAGAAAAGGGGGAGCCATTCCTGCAGTTATTTACGGCTACAAAGTAGATTCAACCCCAATTTCTATTGCTGCAAAAGATTTTAAAAAGTCCATTCAAAAAAATGGGCAAAATAGTGTGTTTTCGCTAGAGTTAGAGGGGAAAAAGGTGAATGCTGTTGTGTCAGAGATTCAGCAATGTTCATTGAAAGATGAAGTAAATCATATTGACTTTTTAGCCATTAATATGGCGGAAGAGCTAGAAGCTGATGTCCCGATTAAATTACTTGGACAGTCAGTTGGTGTGAGTGAGGGCGGTATTTTAATGCAGCCTAACTTAGAATTAAAAGTTAAAGTAAAGCCAACAGAGTTACCCGAATCAATTGATGTGGACATTTCATCGTTGAAAATTGGGGAATCCCTAACAGTAGCAGATATTCGCGATGCTACACCTGTTGAAATTATTAGTGAAGATGATTATATGTTAGTAACCATTGTGGCGCCTGTTTCTGTAGAGGAAGAGACTACAGAAAATGAAGAAGGGCAAGAGTCAGTATAAAAGTAAATACGCTTAAGGCTAATAAGAAGGCTATAGCTTTCTTGTTAGCCTTATTTTTTATGCCTTTTAACAATTGTACAAAATGCTTTCTAGGCGTGCTATATGGTAAAATAATGACTATTAGATTTGAAAGAAGAGAGGTACTTATGAAAATTATCGTTGGTTTAGGAAACCCAGGTAAACCTTATGAGCATACAAGACATAATATCGGCTTTGATGTTATTGATGCGTTAGCAGAAAAATGGGGAACACCTTTAACAAATTCAAAATTTAACGGGATGTACACAACTGTACATCGACCAGAAGGAAAGGTTCTACTTGTTAAACCATTAACATATATGAATTTATCAGGGGAATGTGTTGGTCCCCTAATGGACTATTTTGACATAGAGGTAGAAGACTTAATTGTCATTTATGATGACTTGGATTTAGAGACAGGTAAATTACGTCTGCGACAAAAAGGGAGTGCAGGTGGTCATAACGGCATTAAATCATTAATTCAACATTTAGGCACTCAGGAATTTAATCGTATTCGAGTGGGCATTAATCGTCCACCAGCGGGCATGAAGGTAGCAGACTATGTCTTAGCTAAATTTTCGAAGGAAGACCAAGTTCTTATGCAAGACGCCATTGTAAATTCTGTAAACGCTGTTGAAGCATCTCTTTCAAAGCCGTTTCTTGATGTGATGAATCACTTTAACGCAAGCAAATAGATGGAAGAAATAAAATTTCTGTTAAAGTTTTTGGATATTGGCATAGTGTAAGGTGAGTAATCAACTGCCTTACACTATAATTACAGCTTATGCTTGTAGTGAATAGTCTTAGCTACAAGTAAAAATTAATTCTCTAATTTTCAAGTAATTGCAATGATGATGACAGTGAAAAGTGCATAATCCTTTTTATAAATGTCTATACTTTAAGTAGAAAGTTGCTTAAAGGAGGATGATTTGGAGATGTCAGTTCGCTATCGATGTCGGCATTGTGAAGTAGAAATAGGGACACTACCATTTGATGCAGATGATACAATTCGAAAGTTGCATATTTTTGAATTGGGAGAAGCGGATGATTATGTTGAGAAAGATCAGCATGGCCAAACGACTGTGCACTGCATTTGTGAGCAATGTGAGGATTCGCTGAGACAATATCCAGATTATCACGCACTCAATAAATGGATTCAATAATTGGAAGGATGCTTTGACACACTTATGTGTGTTCAAGGCTTTTTCCATTTCATAAAACAGCCATTAATAGAGATATGTAAAATAACACTAGAATAATAGAAATAAAAATAATATAGGATTTTACGCTGAAAGGAGCTTTTGACTGTGGAGGTTTTACGACAGCTTGTGTCGCAAGATAAACATATTACATCATTTTTAAAGGAAATTCAGAGCGGTCAAACTGCATCACAGCTTATTACAGGTTTAACAGGAAGCGCACGCCCCGTAATGGTCGATGTGTTATTTGAATATGTAAAGAAGCCAATCTACATTATCTCTCCTAATCTATTGCAGGCACAAAAAATGGTTGATGAGCTTGCTGGATTGTTAGGTGAGGAACATGTTCATTATTACCCAGCAGATGAATTTATTGCAGCCGATCTTTCTGTAGCTTCACCAGAACTTCGCGCGGAGCGGATTGCGACGCTTGATTGCTTAGCTAGAGGTGAGAAAGCCGTATATGTAATACCTGTGGCTGGTTTACGTAAAATAATGCAGCCTAAGGAGCACTGGCTACACTATTTTTTACAAACAGCAGTAGGCGAAGATATTGAAATTGAGATGTGGTTACAAACATTAGTTGAGATGGGCTATGTACGGAATTCAATGGTGACATCACCAGGAGAGTTCGCGTTGCGTGGGGGGATTTTAGATATTTATCCACCTTATTTAGAATCACCTATTCGTATTGAATTATTTGACACAGAGGTTGATTCCATACGAACATTTTCAGCAGATGACCAACGTTCTATTGATAAATTACAAAAAATTCGTATTCTTCCTGCTTCAGAGGTCATTCTTACTAAATCAGAAAGACATGCATTAGCAGGCCGTTTAGAAGCGGCATTAGCAGCCAGTCTAAAGAAGGTAAAAAAGCAGGAGACAAAGGAACTTCTGTATCAGCATATTCAATATGATATTGAATTGCTACAGCAAGGGAATTTACCTGATTATGTAAACAAATATGGCTCATTATTATACGATAAAACTGCCTTTTTGGGAGATTACTTTGAACATGATGGTATTGTACTTTTTGACGAGCTTGGACGTATTCAAGAGGTAATGGATGCATGGGAACGTGAAGAAGATGAATGGTTTTTATCTTTAATCGAAGAGGGGAAAATGGTTCATGATGTCAAACCTGCCTTCTCATTAAAAGAAATACTGGCGATGTTGTCACAACAAAAGCTTTCATTTTCATTATTTTCGCGAACATTTGCAGGGATTACGTTTAATAAAACAACTAACTTTTCTTGCAAGCCAATGCAGCAGTTTCATGGACAAATGTCCTTGCTTCAAAGTGAGGTTGAACGCTGGTTACTTGGCAAATTTACAGTTCTAATCGTAGCAAGGGATAAAGAACGAGTAAAAAGGGTTCAGCAAATGCTTGAAGAATACGATATTCATACGGCAATAGGTGAGCCGACAGAACCTGGTATTTATATTGTAGATGGGGGCTTGTCGAGTGGCTTTGAATTGCCTCTACAGCGTTTAGCAATTGTAACAGAAGACGAGCTTTTTAAACAGCAGGCAAAGAAAAAAGCACGTACACAAAAAATGACTAATGCTGAACGTATTAAAAGTTATACGGAAATTAAGCCAGGTGATTATGTTGTACATGTTCATCATGGGATTGGTAAATACATCGGTGTAGAGACATTAGAGGTTAATGGTACACATAAGGATTACTTGCACATACGATATCGTGCAGACGATAAATTATATGTCCCTGTAGAGCAAATAGACTTAATCCAAAAATATGTGGCGTCAGAGGATCGTGAACCAAAGCTACATAAATTAGGGGGAGCAGAGTGGAAAAAGGCGAAAGCGAAGGTATCCTCTGCTGTACAGGATATTGCAGATGATTTAATAAAGCTGTATGCAAAGCGTGAAGCAGAGAAAGGGCATGCTTTTACACCTGATAACGACGACCAACGTAATTTTGAAGCGATGTTCCCTTATGAGGAAACAGAGGATCAGCTACGTTCAATTGTTGAAGTGAAAAGAGATATGGAACGTGAACGCCCTATGGATCGTTTAGTCTGTGGCGATGTAGGCTATGGTAAGACAGAGGTAGCCATTCGTGCCGCATTTAAGGCTATTCAAGATGGAAAGCAAGTGGCATTCCTTGTCCCTACTACTATCTTGGCTCAGCAACATTATGAGACAATTCGTGAGCGCTTTCAGGATTTCGCCATTAATGTTGGATTGTTATCTCGTTTCCGTTCGAAAAAAGAGCAAACAGCCACATTAAAAGGCTTAAAAGAAGGCCGAGTCGATATAGTTATTGGAACACACCGCATTTTATCTAAAGATTTAATTTTCCAAGACCTTGGTCTGTTAATTGTGGATGAAGAGCAACGTTTTGGTGTGACACATAAGGAAAAAATTAAACAGTTAAAGACAAATGTCGATGTCTTAACTTTAACGGCTACACCAATCCCAAGGACACTTCATATGTCCATGGTAGGAGTCCGAGATTTATCTGTTATTGAAACGCCTCCTGCTAATCGCTTCCCAGTTCAAACATATGTGATGGAGCACAGTGGTGCATTAGTACGAGAAGCTATTGAGAGGGAAATGGCACGTGGCGGACAAGTATTTTATTTATATAATCGGGTTGAGGATATGGCTCGAAGGGTTGAGGAGATTCAAGTGCTTGTCCCTGAAGCACGAATAGGCTTTGCTCATGGGAAAATGACTGAGTCAGAGCTAGAATCCGTAATTTTAGCCTTTTTAGAGGGTGACTATGATGTGCTTGTCACGACAACAATTATTGAGACAGGTGTCGATATACCGAATGTAAATACGTTAATTGTCCATGATGCTGATCGTATGGGCTTAGCCCAGCTCTACCAATTACGCGGTCGCGTTGGGCGTTCTAACAGAGTAGCCTATGCGTATTTTATGTACCAACGCGACAAAGTTCTAACAGATGTAGCAGAGCAACGTTTACAAGCAATTAAAGAATTTACAGAGCTTGGCTCAGGCTTTAAAATTGCGATGCGAGATTTATCTATTCGAGGCGCAGGAAACTTACTTGGAGCGCAGCAACATGGCTTTATTGATTCAGTCGGCTTTGATTTGTATTCACAAATGCTTCAGGATGCCATCGCGGAACGTCAAACAGGCGTGAAGAAAGAAGAAAAGCCAGATATTGAAATTTTGCTAAGTATTGATGCCTATATTCCGGACGCTTATATTCCAGATGGTTATCAAAAGATCCAAATGTATAAACGAATTAAGGCCATGGATCAGGTGGAGGAGTATGACGAAATCATGGAGGAATTAGAGGATCGATTTGGCGATCTTCCAATTGAAACAGAGCGTTTACTTCGAATTGCACGAATGAAAATTTGGGGATTAGGTGCGGGAGTAGTATCTGTAAAGGAGAAGCAAAAGCTTATTACAATACTATTGTCGGAACAAGGGACAACAAATGTCGATGGCAGTAAGATTATTGAAGAGTCAATGAAGTTTGAGCGTGCTGTTGGTTTTGGTATGGATGGCATGCAGTTAAAATTAACAATAGATGAACGCAAGTGTGGCAAACATCAACCATTTGATATTTTGGAAGAATTAATGCAAATTATTGATAAAGCAAAAAAGCAGCAATAGTTAAAAGGTCATCTTATCTTTTACATGAAAAGATAAGATGGCCTTTTTTTGTTGATTCAGTAATCAAACATATTTGCTCAAGGAATAGTTGATTTTTCTAATACATTTCTTATGAATTAATTATAGAAACTTATTCCTTGGGTAATCTAATAAGGAGTTGATTGATGTAATACCGTTTTTTGAAAAAAATTGATGGTTGTGAAATCCTTTTTCTTCAGTTTTTGCATAGATTGCTTAAATAAAAACCATACTATCATTGAATAAAAATTTCATTGTAGCGAAAGCGAGGCATTAGAATGAAGGCAACAGGAATTGTTCGTCGTATTGATGATTTAGGGCGTGTAGTTATTCCAAAAGAAATTCGTAGGACGCTACGTATTCGTGAAGGCGACCCGCTTGAAATTTATACGGACCGTGAAGGCGAAGTCATTTTAAAAAAATATTCTCCCATCAATGATTTGGGGGAATTTGCAAGAGAATATGTTGAAACACTTTATGAAACAATGGGCACACCGGCATTTGTCACTGACCGTGATGAAGTAATCGCTGTTGCAGGGATTGGGAAAAAGGAATATATCAATCGTCGCATTACGTCCTTTGCGGAAAGCTTTATGGACGAACGCTCCACAAAAATAGAAAAAATGGAGACAACGATTGAAATTGTCCCTGGACAATATGAGCAAGTAAAATCATATTGTGCGTCACCTATTATGGTGAATGGTGACCCAATAGGCTGTATTATCGTCTTGTCTAAAGTACACTTTGTTGGTGAGGTAGAAGTCAAAGTAGTGGAAACAGCTGCAAACTTCTTAGCAAAACAAATGAATAGTTAATGCATGGAAAAGTTATTGCGATGACCTTTAAGGCTGAACAATAACTTTTTTGCGTACATAAGGATGAATCATTATAGGAACAGTAGTGCCACCTTGCACGTCAAACTTTTGAGATATGCTATACTATTGGCATTGTTAAGAAGGAAAGAGGGCAATTTATGTCGCAACGTTTTGGTATGAAAAGCTACATGAAGGGTGCCGCCTTATTGACGATAGCAGCCCTTATTGTAAAAGTTCTTAGTGCCATTTACCGTGTGCCTTTTCAAAATCTAGTAGGTGATGAAGGCTTTTATATCTATCAACAGGTATATCCAGTTATTTCAATCTTCGTTGTTTGGACATCTAGTGGCTTTGCTATAGCCATTTCTAAAATGCTTGCAGACAATGATTGTATTGTTGATACAATAGAACGTGATGAAAGACGTCGCACTATAACACAGGTAGTTTTCAGGTATTTAACGGTATTATCACTACTGTTTTTTGCCATTTTATTTGGAGGTGCTGAAAAGATTGCCCATTTAATGGGAGATATTCAATTAGCACCACTTATTCGTACAGGCTCCCTAGTAGTATTGGTTATGCCGGCGCTGGCTATTTTAAAAGGTAGCTTTCAATCTAGAGCAATTATGGAGCCCATTGCTTATGCCCAAGTACTTGAACAAGCAGTGAGGGTAACTGTCATATTAGTAGGTACCTTTCTTATTATGACAACGACGAAATCACTTTATGGTGCAGGAAGAATAGCTGTTATCGGTACAGTAATTGGAGAAATTACAGCCTTGTTATTACTTGCTTATATCTCGTATAAACGATTTGGTCTACTGCAAGTTAAACAGCAACTACAGCGTAATTCAAGTTTACCTATCATTAAAGAGGTCACATGGCTGAGTTTGAGCGTCAGTATGAGTGGTCTACTGCTACTTGGCTATCAATTGGTCGATTCATTTACAATCTATTGTTCATTAATTGATAATGGCCTAACGCCTACAATAGCAAAGGAAACGAAGGGTATTTATGATCGAGGACAGCCGTTAGTTCAACTGGGTGTTGTCATTGCATCTTCATTGTCGCTGGCCATTGTGCCACTTGTCGCCCATTTGTCGAAAAAGCAAGAGGGGCGAAGTGCCGTGCCATTCATACAATTAACATACAAAGCATCTGTCCTGTTCGGCTGGTCTGCTGCACTAGGCTTAATGCTAGTTATGCCTTATTTAAATGAAATGCTTTTTAAAACCAATTCCTTATCTGAGGTATTGATTGTCTATGTATTTCAAATTGTCCCGTTGTCGATTATTCTTACATTTACGGCGATCTTACAAGGCTATGGAAAATTAAAAAAACCAGCTTTATTTCTTATGTTTGGTTTTCTATTAAAAGTGATATTGAATGTACGATTAATCGGTTGGTTGGGAGTATTAGGAGCTGCCATCGCTAATGATATAGGATTATTATTAACAGCAATCTTGCTCATTATTTATTTAAAAACATTGACTGGCATTCAATTAGCTTCAGGTGCCTTTTATAAAAAAGTAGGAATAGCATCTTTTAGTATGACAATCGTCGTGCTTGTATGGTTACAGCTAGTATCGTCCGTGTTAAACCATCTGATGTCTTCACGTATGATAGCCATGGTGGCAGGTTTGACAGCAGTAGCTATTGGGGCATTTGTTATGCTAACAATTATTGCAAAGAAACGAGTATTAGTAGAAAAAGAATGGTATTTACTTCCGTTTGGACGTAGAATGGCCGTTTATCAACTTTGGCTAAATTCAAAGAAGTAGGTGTAAATATTGAATACATTATCAATTATTGGTTTAGGTGCAGGTGACTTTAATCAGCTGCAAATGGGTGTTTATAAAAAGTTAAAGGCTGCAAAAAAATTATATGTACGGACAGTGGATCATCCGGTTTTAGAGGAATTAGCAGCAGAGGGCGTGGCATTCGAAAGTTTTGACAATGTGTATGAAAAACACGATACATTTCAACCTGTTTATGCAGAAATAGCTGATTCTCTGATGAAAGCTATCGCTGTTGAGGATGTTATGTATGCTGTGCCAGGGCATCCATTAGTTGCAGAGCAAACAGTGCAATTACTTATTGCCGCAGCAAATGAAGGGAAAATTGAGCTAGTCATTGAGGGTGGTCAGAGTTTCTTAGATCCCATTTTTGGTGCATTAAAAATCGATCCAATTGAAGGCTTTCAATTACTTGATGGTACGAGCTTTTCAATGCATGACATTAACATGCGTCAGCACATCTTAATTGCTCAAGTATACGATACATTCAGTGCATCAGAAGTGAAGCTGACGTTGATGGAGAAGTATGATGATGAGTATCCTGTGACGGTTGTGACAGCTGCAGGATCCTCACAAGAACAGATTGTCACAGTGCCGCTCTATGAACTCGATCAAAGTGTAGAAGTAAATAATTTAACAACAGTCTATGTACCACCTGTAAAATCACAGGAGGAGTCATTAAGAGATTGGACAACATTCCGCCAAATCATTGCAACGCTGAGAGGCCCAAATGGCTGTCCTTGGGATCAAAAGCAAACACATGAGTCGTTGAAGAAATACTTACTTGAAGAAGCACATGAATACTTGGCAGCGGTTGATGCGGAAGATGATTTTGCCATGATTGAGGAACTTGGTGATGTGTTGTTACAAGTATTTTTACATGCACAAATAGGAGAAGATCAAGGCTACTTTACACTTGAAGATGTGTTAGCTTCAATTAGTGAAAAAATGATTCGTCGCCATCCACACGTTTTTGGGGATGTTTCAGTAGAAGATGCAGATGGTGTTGTGGCTAATTGGGAGGCCATCAAGGCTGAAGAAAAGGGAACTAGCGATAAACCGTTATTAGACGAAGAGTATAGAGCCTCTTCTGCGTTACAAACAGCCTACAATTATCAAAAAAGAGCAGCACAAGTGGGCTTTGACTGGCCAGGTGTGGAGGGAGCATGGGATAAATTTACCGAGGAATGGGAGGAATTTCGCCATGAGGTGACGAAAGGCTCTAATGCATCCCGTCTTGATGAATTTGGCGATGTATTGTTCACACTAGTAAACTTAGCACGTTTCTATAAATTATCACCAGAAGAAGCAATGCTACATGCAAATGAAAAATTTGCAAGACGTTTCGGCTATGTTGAGCAACAGGTAAAGGCAAGTGGAAAACCATTTTCCGATTTTACATTAGAACAATTAGATGCATTTTGGAATGAAGCAAAGCAACTAGAAAAGGAGTAAGAGTATGAGATTAGATAAGTTTTTAAAAGTATCCCGTTTAATAAAACGCCGTACTTTAGCCAAAGAAGTGGCAGATCAAGGACGAATCACCATCAACGAAAAGATTGCAAAAGCAAGTAGTACAGTGAAAGCTGGTGATGAGCTTGCTATCCGTTTTGGTCAAAAAATAGTAACGGCACGTGTAGAAGAAATACGTGATACGGTAAAAAAAGAAGATGCAGCAAAAATGTTTACCATTTTGAAAGAAGAACGACTTGAAAAAATTGAACCTGAATTTATTGATGATGAGGAATAAAGCTAAATTTAATTTCTAGCCCTCTAATGTTGTCCCGCCTTTCTTTCTGTGGGTGAAAGTATTACACAACTTAAATAAAGTTGTCATGCTTTGAAGGTTGTCCGCATAAAGTGAACAGAAGCTAGGACGACTAAAGGAGGAAAAAAATGACGCTACATCAAGAAAGTAATCGTTACACAATTCCATCTGGAGAGCATATTTTAACGATTCGTAATCGTAAAAGAATGGACATGACTTCTGTAAAATCAATTGAACGCTTTGATCAGGAAGAGTTTTTCATTAAGACGTCCCAAGGGCACTTGTTAATCCGTGGAGAGGAACTGCATATCGTTCATTTAGATGTTGACAAAGGATTATTGACACTTGAAGGAACTGTAAAAACCTTACAGTACGACGAGGAGGAAAGTGGCTTCTCGAAAGGTTTCCTTCATAAATTATTTGGATGATTGTCAGTGAACAATTTTATCAATTAATTGTCATGGTTTTGAGCGGTATAGCAGTTGGTTTCATTATTGATAGTATAAGGCTCATTGTTTTTTCAACTCCAAAAAGGTCAAGCCTTCGAAAGTGGATGATGGTTGTTGAGTTATTAACTTGGATTCTACTTGGAGGTTTGACATACTATTTATTATTTTGGCTAAAGGATGGCGCTTGGCGGGCTTACGACCCGCTAGCGCAGATAGCCGGAATTTTTTTGTATCAATCATTTTTTCAAACCTTTTTACGTTTCATTGCTAGAATTTTGGTGAATATAACATGGAGACCCTTTTGGTTCATTGTACGCTTCATAATTACAGTTATTCGACAAATTTTGCAATTATTAATAAATATTGTTATGTTTGTTATAAGACCTTTTGTCAAAATTTATTCGTATTTGTCCTACACTTTTTTTAAAAAATTACGATATTTGAAGTATAATAAAAAGCAACAATAATTTTCGGAGGTGCGGACATGACGAGACGTCATTCATCAAATGATGAATCACAAAATTTCACTAAGCTTGATAATGACTATGTCCGTAACACGGATAGAGCTATAAATCGCAAACAACAGGCTCGAAAACGTAAGATGCGTCGTATTGTCTTTTTTGCGATTGTACCAGTCATTATTATTGCTCTTCTCTTAAATGTGCTGCTACAACAGAATGAAACATTAGCAGCAAAAGAGAAATCCAAAGAAGAAGCGAATCGGCATCTCACTGAATTGAAAGAAGAACAAGATACATTAAATCTTAAAATCAAACAATTACAGGATGATGAATATATCGCAAAGCTATTAAGAAAAGAGTACTACTTATCGGAAAAAGGTGAGATTATTTTCATCATTCCAGATAAGGAAGATAAAAAAGACGACTGAAAAGCTATGTATTGTTGACACTCTTTTATTGTTATATATAATGAAAAGAGAAGCTTATTGCAGTAAAAAGTTTGATTAAATTGATTACATGGCTCAAAAGAGTCGCTTAATTTTTAAGGAGGAGCATTTTTTTTATGTCAATTGAAGTAGGCAGCAAGGTACAAGGTAAAGTAACAGGAATCACAAATTTTGGAGCATTCGTTGAGCTGCCAGATGGCAAAACAGGCTTAGTTCACATTAGTGAAGTTGCTGACAATTATGTAAAAGATATCAATGAGCATCTAAAAGTTGGAGATGAAGTTGAAGTAAAAGTGATGAATGTTGAAGCGGACGGAAAGATTGGTCTTTCAATCCGTAAAGCAAAGCCTCAAGCTGAGAGACCAGAGCGTCCAGCACGTCCACGTCGTGATAATCGTTCTAATGATCGCAACGAACGCCATCAGCCAAAAGAAAATTTTGAGCAAAAAATGGCACGCTTCTTAAAAGATAGTGATGAACGTCTAGCAACACTTAAACGTGCTACAGAATCAAAACGCGGAGGTCGCGGAGCTAGAAGAGGGTAGTTTGCTGACTGTTTTAATCGTAGAAAAAGTGTATGAAATAGAGTTGGGAGTAGCTTTTTAAAAAGCTACTCCCTTTTTTAATATACCTATAAAGTTGAAGAAGGTCTCTTTTTCTTTTTTGTGGGTATTACTATTTTTTCATCAGGTGGAGCTATCGATTCTTTCTTCACTGGATGGATAACCATTTTGACAAGTGAAAAAACACCATATACACTTACAGCTAGTCCACAAAGTAATAGGATTATTTGAACAAAAAACGGTAAGTTTATGAGAATTGAAATAAGAATAATCATTGAGCCACTTCCACAAATTAAAGCAGCCTTTGTTAATGCACTCAAGGGAATTAAACCTCCTAAAAACGCTGTTTTTACTAGTATGCCATACTTTTATATTCTGTCACATAGCTTTACTTAAAGCTGACGGATAGAATTTGCAAGGTAATAGATAGATGGTATAAATAGATGGATAAAATAAAAACAGGTATCTCAGAACTAGATTCTGAGATACCTGTTTGAGATGACCCGTACGGGATTCGAACCCGTGTTACCGCCGTGAAAGGGCGGTGTCTTAACCACTTGACCAACGGGCCTATTTGGTGGCGGCCGAGGGGATCGAACCCCCGACCTTACGGGTATGAACCGTACGCTCTAGCCAGCTGAGCTAGGCCGCCATATTTATAAATGGAGCGGAAGACGAGGTTCGAACTCGCGACCCCCACCTTGGCAAGGTGGTGTTCTACCACTGAACTACTTCCGCATGTCGTTTAAGCAACAAGTTAAATAATACAAGCCAATTGTGCTAGTGTCAAGTAGGTTTGTAAAAAATATTTAAAGATATTTCAGGACAGTTACATAGAAGGGTATTTTAGCGGATTTTTTGTTCTTACGTAGAAATATATCCTAGAGAATAGTTGAATTAAAGCATTGATAGTAGGTAAAATCCCTTCAAATTAGGCTTTAAGATGAATAGTAAATAATTATTATATTGATTCAATAATTGAATTTTCTAATATTTCTATTGATCAAAAGCCTTTTACTATAGAAATTGTTGCCAATTCTCGTATTTATGAATAGCTATTAGTCGAAATATTTATATTTTTTTCTGTCAACGTCAGACAATCTTTCCACACATAATTTTTTATAATAACCAAAAGTGCGGAAAGGGGATAGTTAAATGACAAGTATTGAATGGTATAATACAACGAATGTAGATGACCAAAAAATAGGTTTGAAAAAGAAGCAGATCCTAATAGGCTCTCTCTTTTTTTTAACCGCCTTTTTCTTGGCTCAATCTGTTGTATTTGAAGCGGCTGTACCGTTCTCAGTTCCTTTTTGGGCCATTATTCGAACAAAATATAGGGAGTATGCTAAATTCGTATTATTTGGGAGTTTAGCGGGTTGCTTTTTCCTAGGCTTTGGACAAGTCCTAATTCTCGCTTTACAAATTATCCTGTATGAATGTATTATGCGTTTTCGTTACTGGCAACTGCCCCAAAGTATTGCGGTGTCTTTAGCTGTATTACTAGTACAAATAATGTGGCAAGGGGTGATGTATCAAGGCTTACCACCAGTGCTTGTACAATTTTATGTGGGCTGTGAAGCAGCTTTAGCTCTTATTATGACATTGTTTATGCAAGTATTATTTGTTAATTCGTATGAATGGTTTACGACGCATTGGACATATGAAAAGCTAGGTTCAGGATTAGTTGTCTTTGCAGCCATGCTTACTGGAATGCAAACGGTTGTAATAAGCTATTTTTCACTCCCTATTTTTTTACTGCAGCTCTTTATCTGTTTTGGCGCATTGGTTGGAAGTGTGCCCTTAGCAACTGTCATTGGAGCAGTGTTAGGAACGCTTATAGGTGTGGCCAAGCTTTCGTTTACCGGTATGCTTTCGGTGGCTACCTTAACTGGATTATGTGCGGGTATGGGAGCGAAAGGTGGTAGATTTGGCGTTGCTATTGGTAGTATTTTACCTAGTGTATTTTTTTTATTTTATGACGCCACATTGCCCTTGGATAGTGTTTATTTCACCTCAATTGCCATTGGTAGTATTTTATTTCTAACCATTCCAAAGAAATATTCAGATAAGGTAAGGGACAAGCTCTTTCCACAACGAGAAGAGGTTTTACTAGCCCGACAGAATTGGTTAACAGAACATGTAACGTATAAATTAGAGCACTTTCAGCATTTTGTGCAATTCATGAAGGAACTTGTGTTTGATCGCTTTATGACAGCACCAGTTGAAGCGGCAAAGGAAGTAGCACCAATGAATACTTGTTTAAGTTGTTTCCGTTATGATCATTGCTGGGGTGCGCAAAATAATGGTATGGACAAGCTGATGACAGATTGGTTTCATATGAAAGGAGTAGGCAAGGAATCAGCTATTCATCGTGTTGAAGAACAAATACGCTATAAATGCGTGAAGTCCACGAAAATTTTTGAGGAATTAGATACAGAACTTTATAGAGAACGTATTAATGGACAATATTTCCATGGCAAAAAGATGATTGCCCTTCAACTTCGCGATATGAGCAATCATTTAAATCAGTTAATTGCTGAGATGAAGGAGGATACAATTTCTTTTGTAAGTGTTGAAAAGGACATTGTTGAACGTTTAAAGGAGGCTAATATCGAATGTTTTCAACTTGATGTTCTAAGCAATAAGCCTGGGGCAAGAAAGATTGTTTGTGCCTTAGCACCAGCACGTGTCAACTGGGAGGAAGATACAACATTAGCTGAACGTATGATTCTGCCAATTCTTTATGAGATTTTTGATGAACCTTTTGAAATTGAAAAAGTAGTAGCTTGTGAAATACCGTTTCGTCATGTTCAAATATGCTTTAGATCAGCTATTAGCTTTGAAGTAGAGTATGATATATATAGCATGTCTAAAGATGCAACTCTATATTCGGGTGATTCCCATGCTCTTTTCCAGTTGCATCCTGGATTATTTGCAATATTGCTGTCTGATGGTATGGGGCAAAGTAAAGAAGCACAACATGAAAGTAGAAAATTGATCCATTTGATGAGAGAGTGCCTAAATTACAATATGAATCCTGAAACTGCGATGCATACGCTCCATTATGTCATGGCATTAAAGCAGCAAGATGATATGTATGCAACACTTGATTTTGCACTTGTCGATTTACAGCACGGCGATTTGTGGTCGTGGAAGGCTGGTGGAATGTCTACCTACATTTTGCGTGGAAAAGAGGTACTGAAAGTTGAAAGTAATGCTGCACCTGTAGGATTCTTATCTATTTCAGCAGTCGAAGCTGAAAAAAGAAAACTGAAGGCAGGTGACGTTATTTTAATGCATTCAGATGGGCTGTTCTCAAGTGTAGCTGATTGGGATGAACAAGAGGAGACATTTTTAGCTTTCGCACAGCAGGTAGCTAGTACAAATAAAACGATTCAAGAAAAGCTAACAACCATTATGCAATCATTCCAAGGTTATTTTGAAATAGAAGATGATTGTACAGTATTAATGTTAGAGGTAACGCATGTTGTACCGACATGGGCTGTCTTTAGACCAGCTCAATATTCAATGAGTAAATCATCTTAAAATAACAACGAAAAGGGGAGGAGAAGCGTTTGTCATTTGAATTAAAGGTCAAAACATTTATTGAAGAAGAGCAATTATTACAGCAAGGCGACCATCTTCTCGTCGCCGTTTCGGGTGGGGTAGACTCTATGGCTTTACTTCATTACTTTATTCAAACCCAGGAGCAGTGGAACATTCAGGTGGAAGCCGTACATGTTGATCATATGTTGAGGGGGGAAGCCTCTGCTGAGGATAGAGCCTTTGTTCAAAAATATTGTGACGCTAATGGCATTTATCTACATGCCACGGAAATTTCAATACCTGCAATAATGGCACAGGAAAATGGTAATACACAGTTAATTTGTCGTAGGGAAAGGTATCAATATTTCAAAGAAATTCTGCAAAAAACAAATGCTAATAAGCTTGTAACTGCACATCATGCGGATGACCAACTGGAATCAGTATTAATGGCCCTTACAAAAAATGCAACAATGAATAGCATGCAGGGCATACGTCCTCAAAGACTTTTTGAAGGAAAAACATTAATTCGTCCGTTTTTAACGGTTACAAAGTCTGAAATAAGGGAATATTTACTTAGAAAAGGTTTAAATTATCGAGAAGATGCTAGCAATTCTAAAGATACCTATGTACGTAATCGTTTCAGACATCATGTGGTACCCTTACTGGAGGCAGAGAATCCGCGAGTGACTGAACAGGTGACCCATTTCACAAAGCAATTGCAAGAAGACGATACCTTTTTAATGACATTGGCCCAAGATGTATTTTCCCAAATCATCATAAGAAATAATGAAAATACATATAGCATGGAAATTGAGGCATTTCAATTGGTACCACTTGCTTTACAAAGGAGGCTCATTTTAATACTATTAAACTATCTTTACAAAGATTCAAATACGATACAAAGTTATGCCTTATTGACTTCAATTTTAAAGCTTTGTGATACAACAGCAGGGTATGCTGAAATTCACTTACCTGAAGATTTTCTAGCAGTTCGCCGTTATGGAAAATTAACGATTCAGAAAAATGAGCCGTTAGAGGGCCTAGCTTCTCCTGAGAAACAGGTTATTTTGACTGCTAATGGCTGGACAACACTGACAAATGGTGAGCGCTTACGCCTAGTCAATTTGCATGATTTATCGTCTGAATTGCTGACGGATACTGCACAACTTTTTTATTTTAACGCTAGCAAACTCCACCTACCGCTCTATGTTCGGGCACGCAAGGATGGAGATAGAATGCTGTTAAAAGGAATGGATCAGCCAAAACGCTTATCTCGCCTTTTTATAGATGAAAAGATTCCTTTAAATGAGCGAAATAGCTGGCCGTTACTGATTTCTCAATCTGATGAGGTGGTAGCGGTAATTGGTGTGCGTATGGGAATATTTTTTTCAACCACTCCGCAACCAAACGATGATACAGTGCTCATCGTAGACTAAGGTCTTTGTAAAATATTTCACCGAAATAGGGTGAAGATTTTTTGATACATCACGAGGAGGAATCGATATGTTACAAAACGACATCGAAAAAATTATGATTACAGAAGAACAACTGCAAGAAAGAATTGCAGACTTAGGCGCGCAATTAACAGAGGAATACAAAGATGCATTTCCATTAGCTGTTGGCGTACTTAAAGGGGCAATGCCATTTATGACAGACCTAATGAAACGCTTCGATTCTTTCATCGAACTTGATTTTATGGATGTGTCTAGCTATGGTAATGCTACCGTGTCGTCTGGTGAAGTAAAGATTTTAAAGGATTTGAATACAAGCGTTGAGGGGCGTGACGTATTAATTATCGAGGACATTATTGATAGTGGTTTAACTTTAAGCTATCTAGTAGATTTATTTAAATACCGCAAAGCAAAGTCCATTAAAATTGTTACATTACTTGATAAACCATCAGGCCGAAAAGTAAATTTATCTGCTGACTATGTTGGTTTTGAAGTGCCAGATGGCTTTGTTGTAGGATATGGCTTAGATTACGCTGAAAAATATCGTAACTTACCTTATATCGGTATTTTGAAGCCTGAGGTATATTCTTTCTAAGATACAAAAGACCAGCTATAAAAAGTAAAGGTCTCCAGCGCAAGTCACGTATTTTTTGTTATGTTGAACATAATTCAAAATCTTGACACAATGTTTAGCTATATCGAGCCCGAGGAACAGGTACAATTACGCTGGGACATATAAAGATGGCCTAAAAACTGTTGTGATAACGGCAATAAGTGAACGAAACATTTTTTAAGTAGGGCTTTTCGTTGTATGATGAAATCATGATATGTTAAGATTTTACTTATAATTTTTCTGTTTGTAATGAGGAGGCTGGAGATGAATCGAATATTTCGATATACCATATTCTATCTACTGATTTTCCTAGTGATTATCGGTATTTTTGGTACTTTCAATGGTGGAAATTCACCAACGAAAGAATTAACTTATCATGAGTTTCAAGAAGCTCTAGATAAGAAAGAAATAACAAGTGCTACAATTCAACCTGATAAATCAGTTTACGTCGTTGAAGGAACACTGAAGGGGTATGAAAAAGGGGAAAGTTTTACTTTAAACATCCCTCGTGAAAACCAATCTTTAATGGACCGCATCGATGAGGCTGCTAAGGATAAAAATAGTAATATTAGTTTTTTAGCAGCACCAGAAACAAGTGGATGGATTCAATTCTTCACAGGAATTATTCCTTTCATTATCATCATTTTCTTATTCTTCTTCCTAATGAGTCAATCTCAAGGTGGCGGTAATAAAGTGATGAGCTTTGGTAAAAGTAAAGCTAAACTGTATGATGATCAAAAGAAAAAAGTACGTTTTACAGATGTAGCAGGTGCTGATGAAGAGAAAGCAGAACTTGTCGAAGTGGTAGAATTCTTAAAAGACCACCGCAAATTCACTGAAATTGGTGCCCGTATTCCAAAGGGTATCTTACTTGTAGGTCCTCCAGGTACAGGTAAAACATTACTTGCACGAGCAGTAGCAGGTGAAGCAGGCGTCCCATTCTTCTCTATCTCAGGTTCTGACTTCGTAGAAATGTTTGTCGGTGTAGGTGCTTCACGTGTTCGAGATCTATTTGAAAATGCTAAGAAAAATGCTCCATGTATCATCTTTATCGATGAGATTGATGCAGTAGGTCGTCAACGTGGTGCTGGTCTCGGTGGAGGCCATGATGAGCGTGAACAAACATTAAACCAGTTATTAGTTGAAATGGATGGTTTCGGTGCCAATGAAGGGATTATTATCATTGCCGCAACAAACCGCCCAGATATTTTAGATAAAGCGTTATTACGTCCAGGCCGTTTTGACCGTCAAATTACAGTAGGACACCCTGATGTAAAAGGTCGTGAAGCAATTCTTAAAGTACATGCACGCAATAAGCCTTTAGCAGATACAGTTGATTTAGCAGCTGTTGCTCAACGTACACCAGGTTTCTCAGGTGCGGATTTAGAAAACTTACTAAACGAGGCAGCGCTTGTAGCGGCTCGAAAAAGTAAACGCACTATTAATATGGCAGATATCGATGAAGCATCAGACCGAGTAATCGCTGGTCCTGCAAAAGCCAGTCGTGTATATTCTGCCAAAGAGAAGAAACTAGTATCCTTCCATGAAGCTGGCCACGTAGTCGTTGGTCTTGAACTAGATGAGGCTGATACAGTACACAAAGTAACAATTGTTCCTCGTGGGCAAGCTGGTGGATATGCGATTATGTTACCGAAGGAAGAGCGCTTCTTTACTACCAAACAAGAGCTTTTAGATCGTATTGCAGGTCTTCTTGGTGGTCGTGTAGCTGAAGAAATTGTTCTTGGTGAAGTTTCTACTGGAGCGCATAACGATTTCCAAAAGGTAACAAGCATTGCCCGTGCTATGGTTACTGAATACGGAATGAGTGAGAATCTTGGCGCAATGCAATTTGGTTCAAGTCAAGGTGGTAATGTATTCCTTGGCCGCGACTTTAATTCTGACCAGAACTATTCTGATTCAATCGCCTATGAAATTGATAAAGAAATGCAAAAAATTATTGATACACAATATGAGCGTACTAAGCGTATCCTTACGGAAAAGCGTCACCTGCTTGATTTAATTGCCAATACACTAATGGAAAAAGAAACATTAAATGCACAGGAAATTGAGCATTTACGTGATCATGGTGTATTACCAGAACCAGAGGCTGTAGAAAAAATTGAGGAGAACACTCCAAAGATTGAAGCAAAGCCTACATTAGATACTATTGGCGAACCAGTTGTTGAAAAAGAGCTATTAAGTAAAGAGCCAAATCCAACAACTTTGGATCTAGCAAAAGAACGTAAAGAACCAAATGATGCACCTAAGGGTATCGATGAAAAACGTGATTAAAAATAGGGAAGACTGTTTACTAGTTCAGTAAGCAGTCTTTTTCTTTGCCTTTTCTTGCTAATAAGCATTAGGATAAAGTAGTAAAAAAGACAAGCTGCATGCAACTCTGCCATTTAGAGAGATGTTAGCCAAAAAAGATAGGAGTGTATATGCGTGGGAAATGTTGTATTGAATAATGGTCTTAAAATGCCTTTGGTTGGTTATGGTGTCTTTCGAGTACCCGAAGGAGATGACCTAGCTGAAGCAGTCAAAACAGCTATAGCAAAAGGCTATCGTAGTATTGATACAGCACAAGTATATCGAAACGAAGAAAGTGTTGGACGAGGAATACGAGCAGCCATTGAAGAAGGCTTGGTAACTCGTGAAGAATTATTTATCACATCCAAAGTTTGGAACGATGGACTTTCCTATGAAGAAACACTTGCGGCATATGACAGCAGTTTAGAAAAAATAGGATTAGACTATTTGGATTTATATTTAGTACATTGGCCTGGAATAGACCAAAATTATCTTGAGGTTTATAAAGCGCTAGAAAAGATTTACCAAGATGGTCGAGTACGTTCAATTGGAGTTAGTAATTTCCACGTACACCATTTAGAAAGCCTTTTGAAGGCAACGACTGTCGTCCCTGTTATTAATCAAATTGAATTCCATCCGCACTTAACACAGGAGGAAGTACGTGCTTACTGTAAGGATAAGGGGATACAGGTGGAGGCATGGTCTCCGTTGATGAATGGTTCTCTACTGGAAGAAACTTTGATTCAAGAGCTAGCCGCTAAATACGGCAAAACGCCTGCACAGATTGTATTACGCTATGATGTACAACATGATGTTGTCACGATTCCAAAAACGATGACACCTGCACGTATGACTGAAAACCTAGCT
This sequence comes from Lysinibacillus sp. FSL P2-0066, assembly GCF_037969495.1. Classification (NCBI taxonomy): domain Bacteria; kingdom Bacillati; phylum Bacillota; class Bacilli; order Caryophanales; family Bacillaceae; genus Lysinibacillus; species Lysinibacillus sp. FSL P2-0066. The sequence continues at coordinate 100,584 of NZ_CP150202.1, forward strand.
GTTTTTGACTTTGCGTTAACTGAGCAGGAAATGACACAGTTGGATGCAATGAACGATGGACTGCGTTGTGGTCCAGATCCAGAAAAATTTAATTTCAAATGATCTTAAGAGAGGCGGCCATATTTAGGTGCCTCTTTTTATGGAAGGATGAAACAATATAGTTTTGATCTCCATTTGTAGTAGACGATGCTGTACCTAGCATGCCCCCTACAGTACAAACAACATCTGCTGAATCAAGATAAAAAGTATGGTATCATTTTCTAAAGTGTTTTATCCTCATTCCAGTTAGAGAGAATGTTGTAATATGGGGATTGCGAAAGTTACAATGACGATATGGGAGGTGTCATTTTTGATTTTAGTTTTAGATGCAGGGAATTCAAATATTGTTTTAGGTGTCTATGATGACAACGATCAATTAGCCTTCCATTGGCGTATGGTGACGGATCTTCATAAAACAGAAGATGAATATGCCATGCAAGTTCTTTCCTTTTTTAATCATGCAGGCATTTCATTTGAACAAATAACAGGCATTATTATATCCTCAGTTGTGCCACCAATTATGTTTTCCCTAGAGGCGATGTGCCAGAAGTATTTTCGAAAAAAGCCTTTGGTAGTAGGACCAGGTGTAAAAACGGGTTTAAATATTAAATACGAAAATCCACGTGAGGTTGGGTCTGATCGCATAGTGAATGCCATAGCAGCTCTAGATTTATATAAGGCCCCTTGTATCATAGTTGATTTTGGGACAGCAACAACCTATTGTTATTTGAACGAAAAGGGCGATTACATGGGGGGAGCTATTGCGCCAGGCATCACTATTTCTACAGAGGCTCTTTATACACAGGCTGCAAGATTGCCGCGTATTGAAATCGTTCGACCTACACATATCGTGGGGAAAACGACCGTTTCTGCCATGCAGGCGGGAATTTTTTATGGCTTTGTCGGGCAAGTTGAGGGCATTGTTAATCGTATAAAAGCACAAAGTAAAGAGGAGCCATTAGTTATTGCTACAGGTGGATTAGCAAATCTAATTGCAGGGGAGACACAAATTATAGATGTTGTAGATCCATTTTTAACGTTAAAGGGTTTATATAAGCTCTATAAACGTAACCAATAGGAAATGAGGGACATTCCATTTATGAGTGATTATTTAGTAAGAGGTTTAGGATTTAATGGACAAGTTCGTGTGTTTGCAGCACGTACAACAGCCACAGTAGGAGAAGTGCAACGCCGTCACGATACATGGCCAGTTGTATCAGCAGCTTTAGGTCGTTCAATGACAGCGGCAGTTATGATGGGAGCCATGCTAAAAGGTGAAGAGAAAATTACTATTAAAATTGAAGGCAACGGTCCAATTGGCCCAATGGTAATTGATAGTAATGCACATGGAGAAGTGCGTGGATTTGTGACAAACCCTCATGTACACTTTGATTTAAACGAGCAAGGTAAGCTAGATGTTCGAGCAGGTGTTGGAACAGAAGGTGCTCTTACAATTGTTAAAGACCTTGGTTTAAGAGATATGTTTTCAGGACAAACACCAATTGTTTCAGGCGAAATTGCTGAAGATTTTACTTATTATTTTGCTACATCTGAGCAAGTACCATCATCTGTAGGTTTAGGCGTATTAGTTAATCCAGACAACACTATTCTTGCAGCTGGCGGATTTATACTTCAATTAATGCCAGGTTGTGAGGAAGAAACGATAACTGAAATTGAGCAACACCTTGCTACAATAGAGCCTGTTTCCAAAATGATTGAAAAAGGCTTTACACCAGAGCAAATTTTAGAAGCTGTATTAGGAAATGGACATCTACAAATTTTAGATTCCATGCCAGTTGAATTTAAATGTCAATGTTCAAAAGAGCGGTTTGGTGCGGCAATTTTAGGTCTAGGAACTGCAGAGATTAGAGAAATGATTGATGAGGACGGCGGTGCAGAGGCACAATGTCACTTCTGCTTAGAGACATATAGCTTTTCTAAAGATGAGCTAGAAGGGTTTATCGATGAGCTCAACGCGTAATCGGCGACCTTCAACCAATGTAACACCAAACCAAACTCCTTTATTGCAACGTCGTTTAAAGACAAAGCCTGCTTTAGCTGTCATAGCCGTTTTGTTATTAGGAAATGTATTATGGTTCATTAGTTGGTTGATCCCGAACAAAGGTCAGGAAATTGGTAGCGACGAACAAGTCGCTGCCATTGACGGGGATGTTATCACACGCCAAGAGTGGATGATTGCTATGGAAGAACGATATGGTAAAGAAACACTCCAAAATTTAGTAAATGAAACGGTAATGGAAAAGGCCGCAAAAACATATAAAATTAAAGTTACTGATAAAGAAATTGATCTGGAATTAGCGTTAATGCGATCTGCTCAAGATTTGTATGATACAGCCATGCAAAATCTTTCGGCAGAGCAACTACGCCAAAAGATTCGATCACAGCTTATATTGGATAAGGTACTCACGAAAGATGTAGTGATAGAGGAAGAAAACGTTGAAAAGTATTATGAGGAAAATCAAGGCTTATATAATACAAAAACAAGCTATCGTACGAATTTTATTGAGGTCGATTCAAAAAAAGCTGCTGATGAGGCACTGGGTGAATTAAAAAATGGCTCTGATTTTACAGTGCTGGCACGAGAAATTTCTGTTGATAGTGCTTCAGCGAGTTTAGGAGGGGATATTGGTTTCCTTACAGAAAATCAGGAAAATGTAGACCCTGCAATTATTAATACTGTAAAATCACTAAAGGCAGATGAGGTAAGTAAAGCCTTTAAGTTAGATAATGGTCATTATGGCATTGTTCAAGTACAAGAGATATTAGAAGGACAATCCTTTACATATGACGATGTGAAAGAACATATTGAGCGAGAATTAGCTTTAGAGCAATTACCGCAATCTGTTACGCCGGAAGCATTTTGGTCGGAATTTAATGCTACTTGGTATTATGGAGAGACTAAAAAAGAAAAATAATACATGAAGAGAGTCTGCAGGTTTTGCGGGGTAAAATGAGTCTGATCAAACTTACAGGCATTCGTAGTGAATTACCCAATAAATGCAGGTTCTTTTTCTTTAGTGAGGATAAGATTTTTCCTTTTCATAGCAATGATAAATATTCTGAAAATATTAGTTTTATTTATTGACAATCGAATGGAAAAATTGATAAAATACAAAATAAGTAAAACCTATAAAAATAGTAGGGATTGGGAGTGGATTAGTAAATGAGTAGATTAGCAAACTCGGTAGCTGAATTAGTTGGTAAAACACCAATTGTAAAATTAAATCATGCAACAAGTGAAAATGAAGGTACTGTGTATGTAAAATTAGAATATTTTAATCCGGGAAGCTCGGTGAAAGACCGTCTAGCTTTAGCTATGATTGAAGCTGCGGAAAAAGACGGGACATTAAAACCTGGTGGTACGATTATTGAGCCGACATCTGGTAATACAGGTATTGGTCTTGCGATGATTGCAGCTGCTAAAGGTTATAAAGCCATTTTAGTTATGCCAGAAACTATGAGCTTAGAGCGTCGTAATTTATTGCGAGCTTATGGTGCAGAGCTTGTATTAACACCTGGTCCAGCAGGTATGAAAGGTGCAATTGCTAAAGCAGAAGAACTGTCTGCAGAACATGGCTACTTCCTACCACAACAATTTACAAATCCTGCGAACGCGGTAATTCACCGTCTAACAACAGGACCAGAAATTGTAGAAGCATTTGATGGCCTAACACTTGATGCTTTTGTTGCTGGTGTAGGTACAGGTGGTACAATTACTGGTGCGGGTGCTGTCTTAAAAGAAAAGTATCCAAACATTGAAATCATTGCTGTAGAACCAAAAGATTCACCAGTTCTTTCTGGTGGGCAACCAGGACCACATAAAATTCAAGGAATTGGCGCTGGATTTGTACCAGCAGTTTTAGATACGGAAGTCTATTCTTCAGTATTCCCTGTTGAAAATGAGGTTGCTTTTGAAGTAGCACGTAAAGTAGCGCGTGAAGAAGGAATTCTATGTGGTATTTCATCTGGTGCTGCAATCTATGCTGCAATTGAAGCGGCAAAACGTTTAGGTAAGGGTTCGAATGTCCTTGCTATTGTGCCTTCTAATGGTGAGCGTTACCTATCAACACCTTTATATCAATTTGAAGACTAATTCAATTTTTTTATGTAAGGGCTCCTTTATAAAGGGGCCCTTTTTTAGTGTGAAAACATGGATACTATGATAATTATAAAAATATTCGCTTCTATGTAATAATCAAGTTAAGATGGAATCACATCATATGTTTAAAGGGGAAAATAACTTGAAAACAATACTTACGAAAACATTAACGATGGATGCAGATTCATTTTTTTATAGTTATAAAGAACAGTCAGAGACTCAGCAAGCACATGTATTTTTAGAAAGTGGACGTGGTGGACATTTTTCAATAGCTGCGTGGAATCCATTAGCTACCGCACGTTCAGTAGAGGGTGGGCTTTTAGTAAAATGGAGAAATGGTAGACAAGAGGTTTTACAAGGAGAGGCACTTGACTTACTAGAAGAGCTTGTGGCGGAATATCAGGTTATATATAATGCAGAGCTTCCGGTTTTTCAGGGAGGGGCTATTGGATTTGTGTCGTATGATTATGCTCGTAAAATTGAGGAGCTTCCTAATACGGCAACGGATGACCTACATGTACCAGATATTTTTTATTATATTTTTGATTGTTGGGCAGTACATGATGTAAAAACGAATATAGTGACACTTATGAAGCTAGAAGATAGTGAGGTCAGCTTGGAAGAATGGGCTAACAACTGGCAGGTTGCAGCACAGGCTGGATTAGTCTCGCGTAAATTTGAGAAAACATCTGCTGTAGAAGTTATGAATGATGAGAATGAGTTGCTTGTTTCATTTGCAGGAGCTGATTTCGAGGCAGCAGTTAAAAAAATTCAAATGTATATCTCTCAAGGCGATGTCTTTCAAGTGAATTTATCTGTTCGGCAGTCTAAGAAACTTAATGCTACTGCACTTGATGTCTATGAGGCACTTCGAGCGTTTAATCCGTCACCTTATATGGCGTATATTGAAGCACCTGATTTTTCTGTTGTTTCTGGATCACCAGAGTTACTAGTCAAGCGTCAAGGCAATGAGTTGTCAACCAGACCAATCGCAGGCACTCGACCAAGAGGAAAGTCCGAAGTGGAAGATTTAGCGTTGGCTCAAGAATTAATAGATAATGACAAAGAGCGTGCTGAGCATGTGATGTTAGTAGATTTAGAGCGCAATGATTTAGGACGTGTCTCAACCTATGGAACAGTGGAAGTGGATGAGTTCATGGTCATTGAGCGCTATTCACATGTTATGCATATCGTTTCAAATGTGCGTGGAGAAATAGCAGAAGGTAAAACGAATGCAGATGTTATTCGTGCGATGTTCCCAGGTGGGACAATTACAGGAGCGCCAAAGATTCGCACTATGGAAATCATTGAAGAACTAGAGCCTGTACGACGTGGTTTATATACAGGTTCAATTGGCTGGCTTGGCTTTAAGGGTGATATGGAACTCAATATTGTGATCCGTACAGCATTTATAAAAAATGGAGTTGCACATATTCAGGCTGGAGCAGGTATCGTCATTGACTCTGTTCCAGAAAGAGAGTATCAGGAATCTTTAAATAAAGCGAAGGCAATGTGGCAGGCGAAGGCAATGGCAGAGGAGCGAGTAAAATGATTTTAATGATCGATAATTATGATTCATTTATTTATAACATTGTCCAATATTTGGGTGAGTTTGGTCAGGATATAGTAGTAAAACGTAATGATGTTATTACAGTAGAGGAAATAGAACAACTCGCACCCGATATGATTGTTATTTCTCCAGGGCCATGTAGTCCAAATGAGGCGGGTGAAAGCCTGAACATTATTAAATATTTCGCGGGAAATATTCCGATTTTAGGAGTTTGCCTTGGTCATCAGGCACTTGCACAGGTGTTTGGCGGTCAAGTCATCCGTGCCGAACGTTTAATGCACGGTAAGACATCACCTGTACTGCATGCTGAAATAGGCTTGCATAAAGGTATGCCAAATCCGTTTCAAGCAACCCGCTATCATTCTCTTATTGTAGAGAAGGAAACCTTACCAGCGTGTCTAGAAGTAACAGCTTGGACGGAAGAGGGAGAAATTATGGGTCTTCGTCATAAGGAATATCCTATTGAGGGTGTACAATATCATCCAGAATCCATTATGACGGAGCAAGGTAAACAACTTCTTCGCCAATTTATTGAGACGTATGTAGAAGGAGTGAAATAGATGCAGTGCTGGATGAACGGGAACTATATGGCGGCGCAGGATTTACGGATTTCTCCATTTGATCATGGATTTTTATATGGATTAGGATTCTTTGAAACGTTCCGAACATATGGAGGTCAGGTATTTTACTGGGAAGCACATATGGAAAGATTACAGCATGCTTTGTCACAATATCACATTCATTTAAACTATTCTCAGAGTGTTTTACTTGAGGTTGTGCAACAACTAAATCAACTGGCGGGCGGTCAGGATGGTTACTTCCGTTTAAATGTATCTGCGGGAGAGCATAATATTGGATTACAGCCAACAGAATATAAACAACCTAATGTCATTATTTTTCGCAAGGAACTCCAAGACACACAGCGTGGAACTGAAAAGACTGCAAAATGGCTTACCATACCACGCAATACACCTGAACAAGCCTTACGCGTTAAATCGCATCATTACGGCAATAACGTACTTGGTCGCTTTGAAATGCCTTCACTGGCTCAACAAGAAGGTTTCTTTTTAACAGAAACAGGCTATGTGGCTGAAGGTGTGACATCAAATGTATTTTGGATAAAAAATGATATACTATATACGCCTTCTTTGGAGACAGGCATTTTACCGGGGATTATTCGTGCATGGGTTTTAGACAAGGCTAGTGCACTAAATCTTGACGTACGAGAAGGTTTTTATACAAAAGAGGATTTACTACAAAGTACGGAATGCTTCATTACCAATTCAGTACAAGAGATTGTGCCTATTCGGAGCTTGGAAGACCAGCATTTTTTAGGCAATAAAGGACCTATTTATTCGATTTTGCATAAGGCATATGTTCAAGAAGTCGAGCAAGGATAGAAGGAGCGTTTACATGCTAGAAAAATATACGAAACCATTAACGATTAATGGGATTACACTAGACTATACACAAGAAACATTTATTATGGGGATTCTAAATGTTACACCTGACTCCTTCTCAGATGGAGGAAAGTATAACAATGTGGAGGCTGCTGTTACCCAAGCGAAAAAAATGGTGGCTGAAGGAGCAAAAATTATTGATGTAGGTGGAGAATCTACGCGCCCTGGGTATGAACGAATTTCAGATGAAGATGAAATTGCACGTATCGTGCCTGTTATTCAAGCGTTAGCAAAGGAAGTAAAGGTCATTATTTCCGTTGATACGTATAAAGCAAGGGTAGCCCGTGCCGCAATTGAAGCGGGCGCACATATCATCAATGATATTTGGGGAGCGAAGGCTGAACCAGAAATAGCTCAGGTTGCTGCACACTTACATGTTCCGATCATTTTAATGCATAATCGCAAAAATATGGATTATGGTGTTGATTTTTGGCCGACTGCAAAGGCAGATTTAGAAGAAAGTATTACTATTGCACAGCAAGCGGGAGTTCCCGATCATCATATCATCTTAGATCCAGGTATCGGCTTTGCTAAAAACACTGCGCAAAATATTTCGATGATGCAACACTTATCAGATTTAGTGGCTATGGGCTATCCTGTATTGTTAGCAACATCTCGTAAATCAATGATTGGTAATGTCTTAAAGCTACCTGTTGAGGAGCGTCTTGAAGGGACAAGTGCAACAGTGGTTTATGGAATTGAAAAGGGCTGTCATATGATAAGAGTTCACGATGTAAAGGAAATGGCGAGGGCAACGTATATGGCGGATGTATTAGTGGGCAAACGTTTGTTCAAGGAGGAAGCATAATGGATTATATTCATTTAAAGGACATGCAGTTTTATGGTTATCATGGTGTATTAGCAGCAGAAACTACTCTAGGCCAACGCTTTCGAGCAAATGTTTCGCTTGCTGTAGACATGACAAAAGCTGGCGAAACGGATGATCTTTCTTATACCGTTAATTATGCAGAGGTGTATGCGTTATGCCGTGATATTGTAGAGGGCGAACCGTTTAAGCTTATTGAGGCTCTTGTTGTGAAAATAGCAAATGCGATTTTAGCAACCTATCCTGAAAAAGTAAAGGGAGTGCGTGTAGAGCTCATTAAGCCAGATCCACCCATTCATGGCTATTATAAAGAAGTCTCTGTTGAGGTTACGAGGGGTGATTTCTAATGAAGGATGTCTACTTATCTATCGGAACAAATATGGGAGAGAGATATGAGAATCTTCAGCATGCAGTAGCCCTTTTAAAGGAAAAGAAGGAAATTGAGCTTATTCGTGTTTCATCTGTTTATGAAACGGCTGCTGTAGGTTATACGGATCAGGCAGATTTTTTAAATATAGCTGTTCATCTAAAAACAGCTATATCGTCTATTGAGATGTTGAAGATTTGCCAAGCAATCGAACAGGAATTAGGGCGTGTAAGAGAATTCCGTTGGGGCCCAAGAGTTATTGATCTTGACATTTTACTTTACAATCAAGAGAATATTGAAACGGAGAGCTTAATTGTTCCTCATCCAAGAATGTACGAGCGAGCATTCGTCCTAGCACCGCTTGCAGAGATTACACCTTCACCACTTGATGAACAGCTACAACAAGCACATGATCTGTTACAGCAAATGGATTGTGAAAAGGAAGGCGTAATCTTCTGGCAACCCTTTAATGAGCCTTCAATTGTGAATTAAGTAATTGTGTAAGAACGAATTATCAGCGTATAGCATTAACGATAGATAGAGAAAAATAGGTAAAGCCTATAGAGGAGGAAGAAAAACGTTGGGTCAGTCAACAGAAAAGCCATTTCAAATTGGCGATATTGTCATGGACAATCGGGTAGTATTAGCGCCAATGGCTGGGATTTGCAACTCTGCTTTCCGATTAACGGTTAAGGAGTTTGGGGCAGGTCTCGTATACGCTGAAATGATTAGTGATAAGGGCATTGTCCAAAAAAATGAAAAAACATTAGGTATGCTTTATATCGATGAACGAGAAAATCCCCTGTCACTGCAAATTTTTGGTGGAGATAAAGCAACCTTAGTAGAAGCAGCAAAATATGTGGATGAAAATACGACTGCTGACATTATTGATATCAACATGGGGTGTCCTGTCAATAAAATCATAAAATGTGAAGCGGGAGCACGCTTATTACTAGATCCCAATAAAGTATATGAGATGGTAGCAGCTGTTGTGGATGCTGTTAAAAAGCCTGTTAGCGTAAAAATGCGTATTGGTTGGGATGAAGAACATATCTTTGCAATTGAAAACGCTCAAGCTGTTGAGCGTGCAGGTGCAGCTGCAGTAGCAGTTCATGGTCGTACACGTGTACAAATGTATGAAGGTAAAGCGAACTGGGATTACATTCGCCAAGTGAAGGAAAATGTCAACATTCCTGTACTTGGTAATGGGGATGTGGAAACACCACAAGACGCTAAACGTATGCTGGAAACTACAGGTGTAGATGCAGTAATGATTGGACGTGCAGCTTTAGGTAATCCATGGATGATTTATCGTACCGTTCAATACCTAGCAACAGGTGAATTAAAAGAAGAGCCAAGTGTACGTGAAAAAATGGACGTATGTTTACTACACTTTGAACGACTTCTTCAATTAAAAGGAGAAGGAATTGCAGTACGGGAAATGCGTAAGCATGCATCATGGTATTTAAAAGGAATCCGAGGCAATGGTAAGGCACGCAATGCTATTAACCAAACAGAAACTGCGGCAGAACTTCGTGCATTATTAAATGGTCTTGTACAGGAATATGAAGAGAGCGAATCAAAATTGATTGTACCGGAAGCCAAAGAATTAATAATATAGTTTTTATTATGGGCGTCTCTATAATTTAATAGAGGCGCCTTTTCAGCAGTACCTTTAATTTTTAGAATTATTAATTATTTTGTATTGGATTGAAAATAAATTGAAACAGATGATTACAGCACTAAAATTGTGTACAATAGAAATATTATGGACGTAAACGCGGACAATTTACTTAAGGAGTGAAACAAGTGTCAAATATAGAAGAATTAAATGATCAACTATTGGTGAGACGCCAAAAGATGACAACGATACAAGAAAACGGACAAGATCCATTTGGATGCCGTTTTGAGCGTACACATTTATCAACAGGAGTACGTGAGCAATTTGCAGATCAAACAAAAGAGCAGCTTGAAGAAAACCTTCAAGAGGTAATTATTGCGGGACGTATTATGACGAAACGTGGTAAAGGAAAAGCTGGCTTTGCACATATTCAAGATTTAAATGGTCAAATTCAAATTTATGTTCGTCAAGATCATGTAGGCGAAGAAGCGTATGAATTATTTAAACAAGCTGATTTAGGAGATATCGTAGGTGTGCGTGGTAACGTGTTCCGTACACAAGTGGGAGAACTTTCTGTAAAGGCTGAGGAATTCACATTCCTTACAAAAGCGCTACGTCCTATGCCAGAGAAATTCCATGGCTTACAGGATGTTGAGCAACGTTATCGCCAACGTTATCTAGATTTAATGACAAATGAAGATAGCAAAAAAACATTTATCACGCGTTCAAAAATTATTCGTGCAATCCGAAATTATTTAGATAATGCTGGATACTTAGAAGTAGAAACACCAATGCTTCACACAATTGCTGGTGGCGCGGCTGCTCGTCCGTTTATTACACATCACAATGCCCTTGATATGGAATTATATATGCGAATTGCCATCGAATTGCATTTAAAACGTTTAATAGTTGGTGGTTTAGAGAAAGTATACGAGATCGGCCGTGTGTTCCGTAATGAAGGAATCTCTACACGCCACAACCCTGAATTTACAATGATAGAACTATATGAAGCATATGCTGATTATCAAGATATCATGTCTCTAACTGAAAACCTTATTGCACATGTTGCCCAAGAAGTTCTTGGTACAACATCAGTTCAATATGGTGAAGATGAAATCAACCTTGCAGTAGGCTGGAAACGAGTTCACATGGTTGACGCTGTAAAAGAGGCAACAGGTGTAGACTTCTGGCAGTCAATGACAAAAGAACAAGCACAAGCGCTTGCTAAAGAGCATGGAGTAGAAGTGAAGGATGTTCATGAAGTAGGCCATATTATCAATGAATTCTTCGAACAAAAAGTAGAAGAGACGCTTGTACAGCCTACATTTGTATATGGTCACCCAGTAGAGATCTCACCTCTTGCGAAGAAAAATCCAGAGGACGAGCGTTTTACAGATCGCTTTGAGTTATTTATCGTTCGTCGTGAGCACGCCAATGCCTTCACAGAGTTAAATGACCCTATCGACCAACGCCAACGCTTTGAAGCGCAATTAGCAGAAAAAGAAGCAGGTAATGATGAGGCACATGAAATGGACAATGATTTCATTGAAGCATTAGAATATGGTATGCCTCCAACAGGTGGTTTAGGTATAGGTATTGACCGTTTAATCATGCTACTAACAAATTCACCATCAATTCGTGATGTATTATTATTCCCAACAATGCGTCATATTACAAAATAAATTACTGCGTAGGCTCTTTATAGAGCTACTAAGAGCAGTCAATGGATTAAGAGGAGAATTCACAGGATAGGTGAGTTCTCTTCTTTTTGCTCAATGAAAAAAATTAAGTTGTTTAAACGTAGATTATATTTAGGTTATACTTTTATAGTTCTATGTTTTTCAAATCAAATACAATAAGTATAAAAAGAAGTATTTTATTGGGGGCTTATAATGAATTACAAAATTATTAACAAACAAGTATTTGAACAGGCACAATTACGTTCTGTTTCTGATGTTCCATTTACGGAGGAAGAGCTCGAGCATGGTATGAAATTAGTCGTTGCTAAAAAAGACGAGACACTTACTTTATATTTAGTGGAAATAGATGGCCATAAGAAATTTGATGTTCGTTGGGACGATTCTTCTGAAATCTTTAGTGGCTGGTATTCAGCATGGGATAACTTCTTGTGGTGCTTAAATATAGTTGACCCTCAAGGTAATGACATAAAATAGGGACATGTTAGGAATAAGCAGGCGCTAAAGTAGAAGTACTTTAGCGCCTGCTTATTTTCATTAACAACATAATTAGATTTGTAGTTTTTATTAAGGAAGTAATTTTAAAGTTTTATGAGCTATATTTAACTTGAAAATTAAGTAGTATTTTAATTTAAGATATTGAGAATTAATAGAAAGAGATGTATAGTAAAACAAATAATAAATTAAATAAGGAAAGATACTATGATTTACAATTCTCGTAATTGCGCAAAATAGCTTATTAAAGCAAGTTTATTAAATTAAATTAGATTTTGTGTAAAAAACACTTGCGAAGGCCTCTATAACATGATAAATTATTACTTGTCGTTAAGACAACGCAATTAACAACATTAGAACTTCAAAAGCAATTTGAAATAAGATGTTGACATGGATGATTGATTATAATATACTTTAAAAGTTGTCTCCATTGATTTGAAAAAACGTTTTAAAAAAGTGTTGACAACAAAATGAAAAAGGTGTTATAATATAAAAGTTGCTGTCGAGAGATGGTTGCTAAATGAACCTTGAAAACTGAACAAGCAAAACGTAATCAATAAGTTTTAAGTAGCTAGCTTTGCTAGTGAACAAAACATAATTTTGGACATCAAACATGATGCCAGCAAAACAATTTGAGCTAATCAAATTTCTTTTATGGAGAGTTTGATCCTGGCTCAGGACGAACGCTGGCGGCGTGCCTAATACATGCAAGTCGAGCGAACAGAAAAGGAGCTTGCTCCTTTGACGTTAGCGGCGGACGGGTGAGTAACACGTGGGCAACCTACCCTATAGTTTGGGATAACTCCGGGAAACCGGGGCTAATACCGAATAATCTCTTTTGCTTCATGGCAAGAGACTGAAAGACGGCATCTCGCTGTCGCTATAGGATGGGCCCGCGGCGCATTAGCTAGTTGGTGAGGTAACGGCTCACCAAGGCGACGATGCGTAGCCGACCTGAGAGGGTGATCGGCCACACTGGGACTGAGACACGGCCCAGACTCCTACGGGAGGCAGCAGTAGGGAATCTTCCACAATGGGCGAAAGCCTGATGGAGCAACGCCGCGTGAGTGAAGAAGGTTTTCGGATCGTAAAACTCTGTTGTAAGGGAAGAACAAGTACAGTAGTAACTGGCTGTACCTTGACGGTACCTTATTAGAAAGCCACGGCTAACTACGTGCCAGCAGCCGCGGTAATACGTAGGTGGCAAGCGTTGTCCGGAATTATTGGGCGTAAAGCGCGCGCAGGCGGTCCTTTAAGTCTGATGTGAAAGCCCACGGCTCAACCGTGGAGGGTCATTGGAAACTGGGGGACTTGAGTGCAGAAGAGGAAAGTGGAATTCCAAGTGTAGCGGTGAAATGCGTAGAGATTTGGAGGAACACCAGTGGCGAAGGCGACTTTCTGGTCTGTAACTGACGCTGAGGCGCGAAAGCGTGGGGAGCAAACAGGATTAGATACCCTGGTAGTCCACGCCGTAAACGATGAGTGCTAAGTGTTAGGGGGTTTCCGCCCCTTAGTGCTGCAGCTAACGCATTAAGCACTCCGCCTGGGGAGTACGGTCGCAAGACTGAAACTCAAAGGAATTGACGGGGGCCCGCACAAGCGGTGGAGCATGTGGTTTAATTCGAAGCAACGCGAAGAACCTTACCAGGTCTTGACATCCCGTTGACCACTGTAGAGATATAGTTTCCCCTTCGGGGGCAACGGTGACAGGTGGTGCATGGTTGTCGTCAGCTCGTGTCGTGAGATGTTGGGTTAAGTCCCGCAACGAGCGCAACCCTTGATCTTAGTTGCCATCATTTAGTTGGGCACTCTAAGGTGACTGCCGGTGACAAACCGGAGGAAGGTGGGGATGACGTCAAATCATCATGCCCCTTATGACCTGGGCTACACACGTGCTACAATGGACGATACAAACGGTTGCCAACTCGCGAGAGGGAGCTAATCCGATAAAGTCGTTCTCAGTTCGGATTGTAGGCTGCAACTCGCCTACATGAAGCCGGAATCGCTAGTAATCGCGGATCAGCATGCCGCGGTGAATACGTTCCCGGGCCTTGTACACACCGCCCGTCACACCACGAGAGTTTGTAACACCCGAAGTCGGTGAGGTAACCTTTTGGAGCCAGCCGCCGAAGGTGGGATAGATGATTGGGGTGAAGTCGTAACAAGGTAGCCGTATCGGAAGGTGCGGCTGGATCACCTCCTTTCTAAGGATTATTTCGGAATACAAACCTTGGGTTTGTAAGATTACGTTTTGCGTTCAGTTTTGAAGGTTCATTCTTTCTGAATGAAATACTTCAAAACTTGTTCTTTGAAAACTGGATAAAACGACATTGAAATTGTAACAAACACATTTATTTTTTTAAGTTTTTTATAGGCTTAATAACTTGGTTAAGTTATTAAGGGCGCACGGCGAATGCCTTGGCACTAGGAGCCGAAGAAGGACGGCACTAACACCGATATGCTTCGGGGAGCTGTAAGTGAGCTTTGATCCGGAGATTTCCGAATGGGGGAACCCACTACGTTTAATCGCGTAGTATCTTGACGTGAATACATAGCGTCTTGAAGGCAGACCCAGGGAACTGAAACATCTAAGTACCTGGAGGAAGAGAAAGAAAAATCGATTCCCTGAGTAGCGGCGAGCGAAACGGGAAGAGCCCAAACCAAGAGGCTTGCCTCTTGGGGTTGTAGGACACTCTATACGGAGTTACAAAAGAGCGAGTTAGATGAAGCGACTTGGAAAGGTCCGCCAGAGCAGGTAAAAGCCCTGTAGTCGAAAGTTCGTTCTCTCCTGAGTGGATCCTGAGTACGGCGGAACACGTGAAATTCCGTCGGAATCCGGGAGGACCATCTCCCAAGGCTAAATACTACCTAGTGACCGATAGTGAACCAGTACCGTGAGGGAAAGGTGAAAAGCACCCCGGAAGGGGAGTGAAAGAGATCCTGAAACCGTGTGCCTACAAGTAGTTAGAGCCCGTTAATGGGTGATAGCGTGCCTTTTGTAGAATGAACCGGCGAGTTACGATTACGTGCGAGGTTAAGCTTTAGAAGGCGGAGCCGCAGCGAAAGCGAGTCTGAATAGGGCGAAATAGTACGTGGTCGTAGACCCGAAACCAGGTGATCTACCCATGTCCAGGGTGAAGGTGAGGTAACACTTACTGGAGGCCCGAACCCACGCACGTTGAAAAGTGCGGGGATGAGGTGTGGGTAGCGGAGAAATTCCAATCGAACTTGGAGATAGCTGGTTCTCTCCGAAATAGCTTTAGGGCTAGCCTCGTGATGAGAATACTGGAGGTAGAGCACTGTTTGGACTAGGGGGCCATCCCGGTTTACCGAATTCAGACAAACTCCGAATGCCAGATATTTATACACGGGAGTCAGACTGCGAGTGATAAGATCCGTAGTCAAAAGGGAAACAGCCCAGACCACCAGCTAAGGTCCCAAAGTAATCGTTAAGTGGAAAAGGATGTGGCGTTGCACAGACAACCAGGATGTTGGCTTAGAAGCAGCCATCATTTAAAGAGTGCGTAATAGCTCACTGGTCGAGTGACGCTGCGCCGAAAATGTATCGGGGCTAAACGATTCACCGAAGCTGTGGATTGACATCTACGATGTCAGTGGTAGGAGAGCGTTCTAAGTGCGTTGAAGTCAGACCGGAAGGACTGGTGGAGCGCTTAGAAGTGAGAATGCCGGTATGAGTAGCGAAAGACGGGTGAGAATCCCGTCCACCGTATGACTAAGGTTTCCTGAGGAAGGCTCGTCCGCTCAGGGTTAGTCGGGACCTAAGCCGAGGCCGATAGGCGTAGGCGATGGACAACAGGTTGATATTCCTGTACCACCTCCTCACCGTTTGAGAAATGGGGGGACGCAGTAGGATAGGGTAAGCGCGCCGTTGGTTGTGCGCGTCCAAGCAGTAAGGCGTGTGTGTAGGCAAATCCGCACACTGTAACGTTGAGCTGTGATGGCGAGTCCGTATGGACGAAGTTCCTGATTTCACACTGCCAAGAAAAGCCTCTATCGAGGTGAGAGGTGCCCGTACCGCAAACCGACACAGGTAGTCGAGGAGAGAATCCTAAGGTGTGCGAGAGAACTCTCGTTAAGGAACTCGGCAAAATGACCCCGTAACTTCGGGAGAAGGGGTGCTCTTGAGCGTGCAAGCGCATGAGAGCCGCAGTGAATAGGCCCAGGCGACTGTTTAGCAAAAACACAGGTCTCTGCAAAACCGTAAGGTGACGTATAGGGGCTGACGCCTGCCCGGTGCTGGAAGGTTAAGAGGAGTGGTTAGCGCAAGCGAAGCTGCGAATTGAAGCCCCAGTAAACGGCGGCCGTAACTATAACGGTCCTAAGGTAGCGAAATTCCTTGTCGGGTAAGTTCCGACCCGCACGAAAGGCGTAACGATCTGGGCACTGTCTCAACGAGAGACTCGGTGAAATTATAGTACCTGTGAAGATGCAGGTTACCCGCGACAGGACGGAAAGACCCCGTGGAGCTTTACTGTAGCCTGATATTGAATTTTGGTACAACTTGTACAGGATAGGTAGGAGCCAGAGATCTCGGAGCGCCAGCTTCGAAGGAGGCGTCGGTGGGATACTACCCTGGTTGTATTGAAATTCTAACCCATGCCCCTTAGCGGGGCAGGAGACAGTGTCAGGCGGACAGTTTGACTGGGGCGGTCGCCTCCTAAAAGGTAACGGAGGCGCCCAAAGGTTCCCTCAGAATGGTTG